>QKMY01000058.1 GCA_003242895.1 Candidatus Margulisiibacteriota bacterium | reverse complement strand
TATTTTCTCACCAATTAGGTGATCCTTGTTTGACTCTATTTTTCAATATCACTACAATGTTTTTTTGAGTTGATATAGTTCTCTGTTTAGGAGTTGGGGTTCAATAGTAATGACGAAGAAACATCCAAAGTCACTCGTTTCCGAATGGGCAAGAAATGCAGAAATATCTTTTGAAGAAGAGATCCTAACTGAACGTTAATGGGAATCAAAGCACAATATTTTTAGAGACGAATGTTTTGAATTATAAATAAGAGATTACTCTATTAACCCAGTGTAAAATAAAATGTTGCCCATTTATCCGGTTCACTTTCTGCCCAGATGCGACCGCCATGTTTAAGGACTATTTGCTTAGCACTGGCTAATCCTACGCCTACGCCCTCATATGTCTTCTCTAGTCTCTGAAATGGCTTGAATATATTCTCAGCATCTTTCATATCAAAACCGATGCCATTATCTCTTATATAATAAACAAGCGTTCCATCTTTAACCATGGCTCCGAATTCAATTTTTCTCACCGGCTTTGGCCTGGTGTATTTAATGGCATTACCGATTAAATTCTCGATCAATATCTGGAGTAGTACCTGGGTGCCAGTGGCTTTTAACCCTTGCTGGATATGTACCTCCAGCTTTTCCTGTGGATGGGTTTCGGCATAGTCGGTTACCACCGTTTCGGCTATCTGTGTTAAATCTATATCTTCGGTGGTTAAGTTTTCCTTAGTAAGCTTTAACAGATTAAGTATGGCATCAATCATGGTGTTAAGGTTACGAATGGCTGCCTTCATCCGGTCCATGTATTCCTGGCCTTTCCCTAGGCAATGTCCGTACTCCTCAGACAGGATATGAGCAAAACCGCTGATACTGCGCAGTGGTGCTCTCAGATCGTGTGTCAGGTTATAAATAATGGTTTCCAGGTCTTCGTTGGATATCTTCAAATTGAGAATTTGTCTACTTAGTTCTGTAATATCTATATTGATACCAGCCCATTGATAAATATTTCCGTTATTGTCCTGAGCAGGTATACCCCTGCTAAGTATGGTGTGGAAAACCTTATCTGCACCTAAAACCATAAATTCGCAATTCCAGAACGACCCTGTTTTGATGGTATGGCGCCAAGATTCCATAATTCGGTCTTTATCTTCTGTAGCTAGTTGCTTCGTCCAGCCGTATCCTTTTGCTTCTTTCATGCTTATACCGAGCAGATCAAGGAATACCTGACTGAAATAAGACATCTCTCCGTTCGAATCTGCAATCCACACCCCATAAGGGATGCTCTCATGGAGGAGATAAAATATGTTCTCCACTTCAATCTTTGATCGTTTTATTAACTCTAGTTCGAGCCTGACAGTTTGTTTTTGTGAGGACTGAAGATTGCTGCGCAGTTCTTTGTTTTCACCACGGAGCCTTGCCGCTTCATCTCCCAGGTCATTATTATTTATTAGCTCATTCATTAGTATCACCTCTAATTTCCATGTTTTTGCAGCCTTTGGCTCTTCCTTTCAGGTCTCTCTGCCGCCAAGAGTGAAATAGAATGTCGCTCCTTTACCTTCTTCCCCATCGGCCCATAAATCGCCAAGGTGCTTCTTGATAATAGCATGGGCAATAGCCAGTCCGATCCCATATCCGGTTTCGCCAGTGGGATATCCCCCGAGTTGAGAAAAGGGGCGGAATATTTGAGTGGCATTCTTATTATCAAAGCCGATGCCGTTATCCTTGATAAAGTACACAGGCTGCCCATCTTTAACGATTTTTCCGAACTCTATCCTGTAAGGTTTGTGAGTCGTATACTTCCAAGCATTTGAGAGCATGTTATTTAAGAGCTCCCTGATTGCTTCTTTATCTGCGCAGCACACAAGATGAGGCTCTATAATGAACTCGCCCGTTCGCTGCGGGGATTTGTTCTTAAAATCTGCTGCTATTTCTGCAACCATCTCTGATAATTTAATCTCCTGTTGCTTATAGTCAGTCCTAAATATATCCAGCAGAAAATGGATCGCGCCTACCATATGTTCCATTCTATTTACTATCCCCTGGATACGGTCTGTATATGATCTTGTTTCGGCATCAACTTGCTTTTTCTCTAGCTTTTCACTGAGGAATCCGATAAACCCACTGATGCCTCTTAGCGGGCTATAAAGATCATGGGACATGCTATAGATCACCGAACCCAACTCTTGATTGGTGACTTGTATCTGTGCCGTCCGCTCAAAAACCTGCTGCTCAAAAGTATCACTAAGTCTTTTCAGTCGTTCTTCAGTCTGTTTGCGAGCGCTAATATCGATATTTGTAGACACTGCAGCAATGACAGTACCATTTGCATTCTTGATCGGAGCTGCGTTAGTCTGGATGATCCCGCGGCTGCCATCACCCCGTTCAATGATCTCTTCTGCCTCTATGACTATCTCTCCACCGGCAATAGCTCTTATGAGAGAAAGTTCAGATATAAGATATCGGCGTCCGTCCAAATGAAATCGCTTGAAATTGAGGTAATCATCCAGAAATTGTGCACGAAGGAGTGGCATGCGCCATATAGTTTCCATAGCAATATTGCCCAGAACTATTTTTCCCGATGGGACTTCGGCAATAATGACCCCCACAGGCAGATTCTCTATCACAACGCTTAGCAAAGATTGCTGTTCTTCAAGCTTGTTCTTCGCATCAATGAATGCAGCGTTGGTTTCTTGAAGCACCTTTTCATTTTCATTATTTTTATGTGTTTTGCCCATCATTTCATACCATACTTACATTCCGTCTATTCTTATGTACCTCGTTTAATATCAAGACTGGCCAAGACTTCTTCTGTATTGGAAAGGTTACCAATGATTCGCCTCTCCGGTTGAGGCTGCCTTTTGATTAAGGTGGGAATAGCGACTACCTGATCCTCGATACCAAGCATGGGGACCTTAAATACATCGATCACTTCTAGGTGATAGTGGCCCGCAAGGTATTCCTCACAGATCTTACGCAAGTTGGAAATAGCTGCAACAGACCTGGCTGTCTCTCCTGCGACATAGAGTCTAAGTTGCCAGGTTTCGGGAACAGGTTCTTTTTCTTTTTTATTCTCCATAGTATCACGCTACCAGCTTTTCTTCTTGCATTTGATCATTCTTAAAAATTTCGATTCCTCGATAGGTTATAGCAAAATCATAGACATTTGGACTACTCGCAATACCACGGGTTTTCATTATAAACAATTCCCTTTTTCGTTTACTTTTTTCTCTTGCTACAGCAAGAACAACCCAGGAATCTATAAGTGAGGAGATCTTTACATTGGTATGTTCCGGCACGGCCCCTCCACTGGTAAGATCAGTAAGCACGGTTGTTATCAGGTTCTTTTTGAGGTAGTCCATCATTCTTGTTAACATTGACTTAACCTCATTTATTGAACCGACGGTAGTAAGATTGGTAACGGGGTCAAAAACAACGACATCCGGCTTAAACGATTCGGTCAGATCATAGATAGTTAAGAGATGTGATTCCAGCCCGTTACTGTTAGGTCTGGAGGCACTAAACTTAAGGAGGTCCTTCTTGACCCACGGCTCAAGGTCTAGTCCTACTGATTTCATATTCCTGATAACCTGGTCATGTGATTCCTCAGAAGATAAGTACAGACATTTTAGCCCCTGTTCACAGGCAGTATTACAGACAGAAGCAGCAAAAATTGATTTACCTGAGCCTGCCATCCCTGAGATCACAATAGAGCTGCCACGATAAAACCCTTTTCCTCCAAGCAGCTCATCCATTCCCTGGATTCCTGAAGAGAGAAAGTCTGATGATATCTTATGTTCCAGTCCTATTGAAGTGATCGGAAGTACAGAGAATCCCGTATTATCAATGATGAAGGGATATTCGTTGGTGCCATGAGCCGAGCCTCTGTATTTCATAATGCGCAAACGCCTGGTCATAAGTTGTTCAAAAATCCTTAAGTCCAGGATTATAAGACAATCAGCAACATACTCCTCAATCCCATGTCGTGTCATCATATACTGCCCTGGCTCTGCTGTTATCAATGCCGTGACACCTTTGCTCTTGAGCCATAAGAATAGCCTGCGCAGTTCGGAGCGAAGAATTACCTCACTGGGTATCTTGCTGAAAAGCGCTTCTATGGTATCTATTACCACCCGTTTTACATTGTTGGTGACAATATAATGTTCCATCCGGGAGAACAACCCGTCGAGATTATATTCCCCAGATTCCCTTACATCTCCGCTCTTAATAACGATTTGATCAATAATGAGTTTCCCTTCCTTAGACAGCTTGTTCAGATCATACCCCATGGAGCCAAAATTCTCGACTAAGTCCACAAAGGTTTCCTCGAAGGAAATAAAAAGTCCTGGTTCATTCCAATGCCGTATTCCCTGTACCAGGAATTCCATTGAAAACACGGTCTTCCCGGAACCCGGCCCACCAACAATTAGTGTTGATCTTCCTTTGGGAACCCCGCCGAAAGTAATCTCATCAAAACCCTTAATCCCGGTTAAGGTCTTTTTCAACGTTACCGGCACTGAAGTCTTTTTTTTGATAACCATAAAGCCACCACCTTAGCTCAATGCATGTATTTCTTGGGACTTACGTTTAACATAGTGATAGAATTAATTCAAGGATGGAGAAACGTAAGATCAATCTTCCCCTACGACAACTATTGCCCGATGTTCCATTTGATCGTCAATAAGCGGCAGAAAGAAACACGGCTGGGCCACATCATCAAGTATTACCTTTTTCACAGGATTTCCTTCTCTCAGACGTTCAACCGTGATATGGTAGACTGTTTCTCGATAACGGTAATGGATATGAAAGGTATCCCAGTCTTTTTTCCAGCACGGCGCAAACGTAAGTTTATCAACTTCAAGCTTTAACCCTAGCAATGATTCCAGTATAAGCTGATACATCCAACCTGCTGACCCTGTGTACCATGACCAGCCGCCTCTGCCGACGTGAGGCGATTGCGAATAAATATCGCCAACCATAACATAAGGTTCGGTTTTATATATCTCAATTTGTTCTGAAGTACTGCTGTGATTGATCGGATTTATCAACGAGAACCAATCCCAGGCTTTTTGTGATTCGCCTACTGAAGCCATTGCCATGACAGCCCAGACCGCAGCATGGCTGTACTGTCCTCCATTTTCTCTAACTCCAGGTACATAGCCTTTAATATAACCCGGATCATTTGTACTTTTGTCAAAAGGAGGATCAAACAACTGGATCAAACCTGACTGGTGTTTGACCAGATATTCATCAACGGATTGCATGGCTGTTGCCTGGCGTTCAGAATCTCCAGCCTGTGACAATACCGCCCAGCTCTGGGGCAATAAATCAATACAGCACTCATTATTAGCTATTGAGCCTAAAGTGTCTCCATTATCAAAAAAAGCACGTAACCACCAACTGCCATTCCAGGTATGAGTATTGATGTTTTTCTTCAAACGTTTAGCTTCAGTATTGCACTGTTGTGCAAAATTAGTATCTTTCTTTCCTTTTGCAATTTCAGAAAAACTGATCAGAATATCATAGAGGAAAAAAGCCAGCCATACACTCTCTCCCTGACCTTTTTCACCCACTAGATTCATGCCATCATTCCAGTCTCCTGTTCCCATTAGCGGCAAACCGTGAACGCCATATCGCAGGCCTAGCAAAATTGCGCGAGCGCAATGATCGTACAGCGAAGATTTTTCTTCTGAACGCTGCGGAAGATCATAATATGCGTCTTCTTCCATGCTAACTAATCTACCTTCAATAAACTCCACCATTTCCTCAAGTACACCAGTGTCCCCGGTTCCGGAAATATAACGACTAACAGCAAATGGCAGCCATAGATAATCATCCGAACAGCGAGTCCTCACACCTCGCCCCTGTGGAGGATGCCACCAATGCTGAACGTCACCTTCCCGGAACTGATGCTTAGCGCAGAGAAGAATCTGCTCTCTTAGCATTTGTGGCTCGTTATGTAGTAACGCTAATGTGTCTTGTAACTGGTCTCTGAACCCAAAAGCACCACCCGATTGGTAATAACCACTTCTTGCCCAAAGGCGACAGGCTATAGTTTGATAAAGCAACCAACCGTTAGCCAAAATATTTAAACTCAGGTCCGGAGTGTCTACATGAACCGCCCCAAGACTACGATCCCAGAATTCTCCGACAGCCTTCAATGCTGCTATGGCCGGGCCAGCACCGCGAAAGCGTTGGACCAGCGACCTGGCTTCATCGATATTATGACCGGCCCCTAGAATAAAAACAATTTCATGTTCCTGACCATCAGTAAGGTCAAACATGGTTTGTACGGCACCGCATGGATCTAGTGCTGCTCCAACTTTATTTGATAGTCGCGATCGACCCATCGCTGAAGGGTTCTTCAAACTTTTGTTTCGTCCGATAAACTCTGTTCTATCTCCTGTCACATAACGATTTGTACCATTCATATCAATAAAAGCTACTCGACCAGAAAATTCAAGATTATAAGGATTGTGTGCAAACATAGCATTACATTTAGGATCGATTTCAGTCACTACATGCATTAAAGTTTTATGTCTAAGCTCTCCCAGGACCCAGGTCACAAAACCCGTAGCCGAGAGACGCCGATTTCGTCCCGATATATTGCTAACTTTCAATACGCAGAATTTTACCGGGGCATCAATTGCAACATAAGTGGTTAATTCCGAAGTTATTCCAAAATCCGTGTACTCAAAAATACTGTAACCGAAACCATGCCTGGTTGTATAAGGCTTGATTCCCCGGGCAGGGAACGGAGCCGGAGACCAGAATCGACCGGTTTCTTCATCACGCAAATAAAAAGCTTCTCCACCGGAATCACAAACCGGATCATTATTCCAGGGAGTTATCCTGAACTCATGGGCATTTTCACTAAAAGTGTATGCAGAACCACTCTCCGAAATGACCGACCCGAAATATGGATTAGCAAGTACATTTGACCAAGGCATCGGTGTCATTTGATTAGGGGAGGTGGTTAAAATATACTCCTTGCCATCGTGAGTGAACCCGCCGATTCCATTAAAAAAAAGCAAGTCTCTGTGTATCAAATTTGCTGTTTTTTCTGGCAGTAAACGCCGTAAACGAGATGTCGTGAAAGTTGGCATACTGAATTCTGCCTGACCTCTGCGGATAATCTGATCCTCAATCGGTCCCAGCCAGTCAGTGAGGATAATTCTGGCCACGGTTTGCATAAGAATTTGATCTTCATCCGGGATCTGATCAGTTTTTCTGATAAAAATTCCCGCTGGTCTGTCCACTATATGAGCCTCCAGACTTGAGGCAATCAAACCCATAATTTTTTCCTGCAACTGCTGTCGGTACCCGGAAGGGTCCTCGTTCCAAATCACCAGGTCAACAGCCAGTCCATTTCTACGCCAATAAGCGTGTGCTTGTACCATGCGGCGTACAAGATCAATATTTGCTGAGTCGGAAATACGCAAAAGCACGATTGGCAGATCCCCTGAAATACCGTATCCCCACAAACCTGACTGTCCTCTTTTGTTTTTCAGGATGATGCTTTGTTGCGCCCTGCTGGAAGGACTGGGAAAAATAACTGAGCTGGCAAGCCGGGCATAAAGTTGCGCATCGGCCTCAGTTGCGTTCATCTGATGTAGCAGTACTTGACCATGGCTGAAAGCCAGTTCAAAAACCCGGTCGGATAGTCGCCAATCATTATATTTTTCAATTAATCCGAGCGCAATTTCTCGGGTTTCAGCTGCTCCAAGAACTATATTTACTACCGCAGTACCTTCCGGTTCTATGGTAATTCTGCTCCGTATTGCCACTACCGGATCAAGAACAGCTCCTTCGCTATTAGTGAGTTGCCTATTCTCTAAAGCAACAGGGTCCGCGACACTTCTTCCCCGACCAATAAATTTTAATCGGTCCGTTTCATAAGAAATTTCAGAAACTGTAGCCCCATGAATAACCATAAGGCAAAACATCCAGGGTGGGGACTCTTCCGCGGAGCGAGGTCGACGACTACAAAGAATGCTATTTTTATTAGGTAAAATTTCAGTTTGAACAAATAAATTATTAAAGGCCGGATGTGTAATTTCAGCCGCTGCCGGAGCAAGGACCACTTCAGCATAAGATGTCACATCAAGCACTCGCGGTTTTCGGGAATAATTTGTGATACGAATGCGCCGCATTTCAATATCATCTTCTGGAGAAACTACGATCTCAGTATGAGTATCCAGTTCCTGATCTCGACGACGGAACTCCGCTCTGGCCTGAGAAAAAATTGCTTCATAATTTTTGGCTGACTTACAGACAGGCTGATATGCTGCGGACCAAGATTCATTCCTCTCGACATCACGGATATAGCAAAATAATCCGGTATTATCCAGCGTCGCATCTTCCCGGAAGCGTGTTAATGCAAAATCTTTCCAACGACTATATCCGCCACCAGCCTGAGTTACCATCAATTGGTATCGTCCATTGGATAATAGGTGAACTTCAGGAAACGGTGTATTTGGCGTATTATAGATACGCAGCAGTGATTGCCTTTCCATGGTTTGCCATGGTCGCTCAGTAACTTCAAAAGCATGTGGATATGCAGGAGTAACCTTCGGAACCCGCTCCTGAAGTAACAGATCAGCAGCTAAAAATCTTGGTTCGGAATGAAAGCGTTTTTGCATAGGACGCCCTAGAAGAAAATATGATAAAGATAACAAAACCATGCCCTGGTGATGGGCCATGTAAGAGCTTACTACCGCAAACTTTTGGCCACTTGATAAACGCGCCGGAGTGAAATCTACAGCTTCATACAAACCATATCGACCTTGAAGTCCAGACTTAGCCAAACGCTGCAAGTTCTCTGTAGCTGCATCTGGTTTCACCATTAAAGCAAGAGCAGAAGCATAAGGCGTGATCACAAGGTCATCGGATAATCCGCGTTTAAACCCAAGCCCAGGAATGCCAAAAGCTCGATATTGATATTGCAGGTTCGCGTCAGTTATGTTGTAGCCGGACTCAGATATTCCCCAGAGAACACCGCGTTCATTCCCATACTCAATTTGCCTTGAGACGACTGCATAGAATGTTTGATCAAGCAGCGTGTTCTTATACGTAGGCATTACCAATAACGGCATAAGGTACTCAAACATTGAACCGCCCCAGGAGAGCAAAACCGGAAACCTTCCTGATATGGTCAATTGCCGTCCAAGTGAAAACCAGTTTTCTTGGGGTATATATCCTTGAGCAATTGCAACATAACTACCTAAACGAGCTTCTGATGCTAACAGATCGTAATAACCTTCGTCACGCCTGTGTTCGCTGACATTGTAACCGATAGCTAAAAGGTGTCTGGATGAATCGTATAAAAAATCGTACTCCATTTCAACTAATGAGCTGCACAGCTGGGCTTGCTTTTCTAATGCCGCTATCCTAGCCATTGCCCTATTTACTGCGTCAACGGTTGATTTCTGTAACTGTGACAACCAGGTATCCTGTTTTTCCTGGCCCTGTATCGATACAAGCTGCGCAATCAATGGCAAAACCTGAGATCCAAGGCCTGCAATATCTCTCAATGTCGGAGTATTATTAAGCATTTCCCAGATAGCTTTGATTCTATCAAGAGACTGAGCTGCGACTTCATTTTCATCCTTCCAGAATTCTTCATCGGGTAGTGGTAAGCTTAGCCAGGGAGCCATAAACCTAATATCTTCCTGATGATCCCGGAATTGCTGCTTCAGGGAATCCATCCAAAAGAAAGCCTCTGGGAATTCAGAAAGTCCGGCGCATAGTTCAGTGCTCAAGGTTTGCAAAAGATGAAGCTGATTGAGTCGATCTCCAAGTCCTGCCGGGATAACCTCCAACTGTTGAAATAATTTCTTAAGATTATCTGCAGCTTTTAAAGAATACTTATGCCCTGAGTTGCCCATTGTTTCTTCGAAAATAGCATAGGTATCAAGCCATCCTTCCGCTATCCTTACCCCAGCAACAGGATGATCAGGCATTGCGAGTAATCCCTGCCTCAAAACTAACAAATGACCTGAGAGGTTGCCGCTATCTACACTTGAAACATATAATGGACCTAAAGGTTGCAGAGTTTGAGTGTCATACCAATTGTAAAAATGCCCTCGGAACCGCTCCATATTTTCCATCGTATGTATGGTTCTGGTTACACGGGATAGCAGTTTCTCTGTAGAGATATATCCAAAGTCATATGCCGTCAGATTTGCAAGCAAATACATCCCGATATTTGTAGGAGATGTACGGTGCGCCTTTGAGGATAAGGGTTTTTCCTGGACATTGTCCACCGGCAACCAATTATCTTCTTCATTAACAAAAGAATCAAAAAACTGCCATGTACGCCGAGCCAGCTTATGCAGAAATAGTGTCTGCTCAGGTAAAATATTATTAATATGAACTACCTGCGGACTGCTAATAAACCAAACCAAAAGGGGCGAAAAAAACCATAAAACAATCAATGCAAGCGGTGCAAGTTGTATTTCAGGCTTGCCAAGTATTATTAGCCCAACCCCAAAAGACAGTGCTGATAACATCCCCATAGATTTCCATACATGGGCAAGTCCCATGCTGTTATGGCTGGAGTTATTAGATGGACACCATATTAATAGGTTTTTATGGGTAATCCATAATCGGAACCATGTACGGATAATTGCATCAAGACAATAATAGGCCTCGTATGGTAATAATGCCAAACGTATCATGGACCTTGCCAGGTTTCGATAAAGATCCTGGAATATGTAACGAACATGAATCAGAAATAAAAGTTCTTGTGGTTTCTGAAATAGCACAGCAACAACAGCAAAAAGACAAGGCGGTAAAAAAAACATAGCCAGAAAGAGAAACGTGAACAATCCAGCTGATAACGGCATCAACCAGGCAATAGCAAGCAGCGTGATAAGAGCCGGAGCTATCAAACTGCGACGTAAATTGTCAAAAATCTTCCAGCGGTAAATTGATCCCAAAGGATTTTTTATTGTGCCATCTAATCCAGGCACACGGGCACATAGCCAACGCGCAATTTGCCAATCGCCTCTGATCCATCGATGGCGTCGTTGGGCATCAGCAAGGTAATGAGATGGATAATGTTCATACAGCACTACATCGCTTACAAGTCCGGAACGAACATATCCACCCTCCAGCAGATCATGAGATAAAACACGATTCACCGGGAATCTCTTGGTTAAGACTTTATGGATCACATCCACATCATAGATACCTTTACCAACAAAAGAACCTTCCCGAAACAAATCCTGATAAACATCGGATACAGCCAAGGTATACGGATCAATGCCTACTTGCCCCCCAAACAACTTTACGAGCCAGGATTTACTCACGGCATTCATACTATTTTCCATGCGAGGCTGCAAAATGCCATAACCCGCGCAGACACTTTTTGACTCATCATCATATTGCGGTCGGTTTAGCGGATGGTTCATTGTCGCAACAAGAGTTCTGGCTGAATCAAGCGTGAGCTGTGTATCCGTGTCTAGGGTTATTACATACTTCACTAATTCAAGAATAGAGGTATCCCCAACTATTACTGTTCCTGGTTCTGGCATACCCCCGCAAATAATAATATTAAGGTTCTCCAATTTGCCACGCTTGCGTTCCCGTCCCATCCAGCAATTCTCCTGGGGATTCCATTGGCGCGGTCGATGAAAAAGGTAAAACTTTTCAGCCTGATCCTGAGGATACCGGGCATTTAAGTCCTCGATCCTGGTTTTTGCAGCTTCGAATAAATTGTTATCTTCGGACAATTGTTCCTGTGGTGCATCTTGAAAATCTGTCACCAGGCCAAAATGTAAAAGATTATCCCGGTTAGCCAAGTATAAAACCTCAAGATTCTCCAGCAAAGAAGAGATATTTTCGGGACTAGATAACATGCAGGGAATGACTACTAGTGTTCGGGCTTCCGGGGGGATGCCTTTGGAATAATCCATACGGGCAAGGCCCCCTGGATTAATTAGTCGTGCTGTCAGCCAGTTAACAAGATTGACCGCCGGCTGGCTGGCACCGATAAGTACCAAAATACCGGTTAAACAAAGCGGGAGACCAGGAATGTGATGTATATTTAATAAAATTATCCCCATAAATAAGAGTGTAAACAATCCTATTGAACTTAAATATAAAAAAAGCGGGAACCTGCATATAAAACGTTCTAGCTGCTCACGTATCGTGAATTTGGGCTTAACCAATTGTTCCAACTGAACAATACCGTGGTCCAACAAATAGTAACCAACGTGTGACATTCGATTATCCAGTCCATTAACTGCCACCGACTGCTGAGCAAGATCTAAGGCCCTGGCTGCGATATCCTTTTCAGGTAGTGAGCAACGTTTAGCCAATAATTCCACCCGGTGTCGACACCGGTCGCGAGTAGCAAAATCAGAGCGGGAATAGACCCCCATAGGATCAAAGGAAAGGGTTTGCTCTACCTTACTCAAGGCTTCCACAAACCCCCTCCAATCTATAGCAGTTAAAAACCGCAAGCTAGCAATACTGTTACTAACTGAAACCTGGTCTTCAGCCTGTCTCTGATTTTCCATGTGAACCATCTGTTCAACATTAAACCCAAATTCGGTTAAACGTTGTTCAATCCACGTCATAGGTAAAGCCAGGCTCTGACCTTGAAGCCGGCGCGCAAGTGCCGCCACAAATGCACTGGACATCGGAGGGCTTGATCGAGCCATATCCGAGATTTCTATAATAAGATTTTTGGGGTCTTTTTCGGATACAGTGGTCATGCGGTCAGCCCAATAATCCCCCAGTTTACGATCTAATTTACTGGCAGCAATTCTTGTCGCTACCCGGCGCAGGTTTTCAATAAGAGCCAGCCGAAGCATAATCGGGATGGCCCATAATTCACCAAGTGTTAGAGTAACAGTAGTTTGGTAAGCGTCAACAAAAGCACTGAGGCCCACTTCATCCACTCGGCCATCTCCATGAGAGATCACCTTTAATGCCATAGCATAAACACGAGGGAAACCCTTAGTTTTACCGGTTTTAAGACTGGGCAATTCCCGACTATAAGATTTCGGCAAATGTTTGCGTGAGATTAGAATTTGTTCTTCAATAATATAAAAGTTATCCAAAAACCACTCTTCAGCGGGGAGAAGGGGATTATTCTTAACAGCCTCAACTTGTAACAACTGATATGTTTCCAATAAAAGCTTTTCATTTTCATAAAGGCGAGGCAAAAGGCGGTCAGGACTGCGTATGATTTCATGTTCATGCCTCTGGGCAAGTCCTTTTGCATACTCGGCCATTTGCTCCATACTAAATAATTCCGCTCTTAAAGGCTGCTCCATAAATTCTCCAATCGGTACGAGTCTGCGCAACTTCCAACGATCAGTCTCTATTGCTGCTATCTGTCGAAAAGGGCGTTTCTAAATATTTCTTTGTGTGACTAACCGTCATTTAAGGTTTTTTTTTACACTACATCCATTTTTCACTTCCTCAGAAAAATTGATGATATAGTTACCTTCAAATACTAAAAAAATATCAAGCTGGAATCTGTCTTGAAATTGTGAGTTCTTATTTAAAATAAAACCATTTTTTATCAGGTGAAAAAGGTTTCCTGATTCATATTAAGAAATATTAGAGAGTGATGCTTCGGCTTTGGCGGTAAGCTCTTTCTGAGTTAATCCGTTAAAGGTTATTGCGAAATTTATTCATTTTGGTTATTTCGTTAGCAAAATAATAACATAGAGTCAAGTATAAAGATATGGATAAGAAAAATAAATATCTCTTGTATTTGCTTTAATATCATTGATTCCCATAATGAACCGGAAAAAGTATCGGTTGATATACTTATGAAGGAGATTTTTCTTTCACTAATAGAAGTACATTGATACTTCTCAAGTAAATACTCGATAAAAACCTCTTTGTTTTTATCAAATAGCTTATGTTTTTAAATGAAAGACTCCACACCCGCCTTCAGGCCCGAATAGAGCAGTACTTTGTTGTAGCAATGCTTTTTTTCGTCAACACCAGGTACTCTTTCGGCTTTTGCTACATATTTATTTGATAGATACTGCATATATTTTGCCCCGATAACCAAGCCAGCTTTTTCCAATGCTTCCCAAAAATCACCTTTGTTTTTCATAGCGAAACCTTCTCTAATTAAGTTATTTGTCATCTTCGGATCGACCAATGAGTGCAGGATTCATAGTGAGCCGTAGCGGCGAGATGTGTCGATCTTTTAAAACTGCTCTGAGTCCTGAGTAATACAGTACTTTGTTGTAGTAGTAATTTTTCTCTTCTTCTGTAGTTGCCTTTTCCGCTTTTTCCAGATATATGTCCGATAGTCCCTCGTAAAGGTCCATGAACATGTTCACGCAGGTCCCTTCAGCGGTAGTAGTAGGATTAATTGCTTGTTTGCATTTCATTTTTTATCTCTCCCTTGGTGTAATTAACAAATCTGTAAGAGCATTTAACTTCTCTGTTTGTTGATATATCGTATGGAGAGTAATAATACTTGCAACGATAAATTGTGTTATTTGTTAATTTGTTTAACTGACTTGTTAAAGAAGAGTTGTTTTGATATATTTATAATTAGTGGACGGTGGACTGTTAACCGTCAACCAAAAAGGAGAATTATCATGCTACATCTTGGATCATTTGGAGAATATATTAAGCACTATCGTACGTCTAAGGAACTTAACCAGATACAGCTTGCGGATAAAATGGAGATATCTGCCGCGTTTATTACAAACATAGAAAATAAAGGTACGCTGTTTTCTGAAGAGAAAATGGAAAAGTTTGCACAACTTATGAGTCTTGATGAGATTTCGTATAACGAATTGCTTTTGCAACGGACAATCGATCATTATGAAATTGAAAGGAATAAAAGGTTCTTCAAAAACCTGAAAAAGATGTTGCCTCTTTATGAGAGGATACAGGCAGGAAATTTTGACAGTGTTTCGTTTGAAGATATTCCATCGACACCTTCAACCGGGGAGATCATTTCGCAGATCAAATTACTAATCGGCAAAATCCCTGATGAACAAGTAAAGAAGTTCCTTGCAACCGATATCGACTACGCTGAACAAAAGTTTTCTTCATAAGCTCGGACTTCACGTATTTCTTTCTTGTTTCTTTTTTAAAGCTGTCTCTATGTATTGCTCGATCTTGCCTATATCCACCGGTTTTTCTAAGAAACGGACCAGTTCATCATCTCTGAATCTAGTCCGCACTTTCTTTCCATTCGCCCATTCACCGCTGCAAATAAACGCAATCAAAGAAGGTCTGTTTTCCTTAAGTTCGGCTACGAAATCGATCCCGGACTTAAAGTCATTCAGGTTAACATCGGTTATAAGTATTTCTATTTCGTGTTCTCTCCATGTCCGTACGGCTTCTGTATAACTGCGTGCGATGATCACTTCATACCTGGTTTTTAAAACCTGTTCCAGCATGAAAACAACCAATGGCTGATCATCGACAATAAGTAATTTCCTCATTAGAGCACCTTAGTTATCATATATTCAAATTCGATAATCCTAAGCTTGTCATCAAAGCTTAATTCTCGTGTGCGTCCAAGAAGATGGAGCAGTTCTGTTACAAGCGCTCCGGCAAATGATTGTCTATAATACGATTGCATTACATACGATGCTTCCTCATATTCCCGATAATTATTTTGTCCCTGCTTGAATCCTTCCATGACTGACCCAAAGAATATATCCTTCCGTTCCTTATCACACAGGTCATAAGCACCTAACCGGAAACACTCACATAGCTCCTTTGAATACGAAAACCCAGTCAGAATAATACATTCGCACTGTGGTTCATTAAACCTTATCCGACGTAACACATCGACTCCGGCACTATTACTCACCATACCACCATCAGCTTTGAAAAGCGGCATTCGCATATCGATAATACTCATCGCAATCCTGTTCTTATTTGCTGTATAAACATCAATGGCTTCTTCCGCGCTACCAGCCCGCACTATTTCTACATCGGTACCTGCTTCCCGGAATAGATCTTCAATATCCAGGCTCAGCATGTCCCTAAGTAGTTCTTCATCATCCACAAACAATATAACGTTCCGTTCTGTGCTCTTTGTTCTTTCGCCTCTTCTAATTATCTTGAGACTGCCGGTGCCTTCGTAAGTATACTCACCAGCGGCGGTTATGTTGAATAGGTCTTCTTCCGTCCAATCTTTTATCGGCTTATTTCCTATAGTTTTGAAAACTTTTTGTCCTCCCAGGCACCCCGCTATTTCACCATCTTTTTTTACCCTCATCATATCCGCGTATCCCAGACTGCTGCCCAATGTATATGTATTCCGGTACTGCTCATGGAATTCTGCATTTTCTATGGCTTCAGCTATCTCGTTGTACGGATTTGATTTCAAGATGTAATTATTCGCCCGGAGGTTCATTGATCTCTTAAGTTCTGGCATTCCAAACACGTTTGTGTAAATGAGTGCCGGTTTATCAATAGGCGGTGCCTTAAGCAACGCCAGAAAGCGGGCATCAATGCTCATTCCCATATTCAGGTCAGCCAGGATAACATGGTAATCCTCATTCTTAACCAGTTCCCACATTTTATCCTTATCCTGTGCAATAATATATTCATTTCCTGGTACTGCTGACCGAAGCCGTTCAAAATCCTCTGTATTTTCATCATAAACCAAAACTTTTTTCATAATTTACTCCTTGATTAATGTCGTTATGAATCGATATTGTTAGTGTGGGACACAGCGTGCTCACCTACTGTTGTTTCTGTTCCTTCCTCGTATACCTTGGAGAATGTCATCGTAAAGGTCGTGCCTTTTCCCGGTTCGCTCTCACATTCTATTTCAGCACTGTTCTTTTTAAGCAGGGTCTTTGCCCCGTACAACCCGATCCCGGTGCCCTGTCCGATTTCTTTGGTAGTAAAATACGGTTCAAATATGCGTAATTTGACTTCTTCTTTCATCCCCATACCGTCATCGATTATAGTTAATATCGATTTTTCATTTACTCTCTGCGTCCTGAGTATAATCGCTCCGCTCGCTTTTGTTTTATCCATAGTAATGGCATCTCGTGCGTTATACATAATGTTCAAAATACACTGCTGTATATCTGCTGCCGAAGCGTGAACATAGACATCCTTAAGTTCTTTGGTGATACGTATTTTGTTGCCTGCCAAACTCAGCTCGAACAATATCAGAGATTCTTCCACGACAGTTTTTAAGTTTAATTTAGTCTGGTTGATATGCGAGTGATGGAAGGCATTGAGCAGTGACCGGACTATGGTGAATATATGCCTTATTCCTACCATCGCTCGGTCATAATGTAGATGGATAGACTCCGGATCTTTTTTTACCCTGCCGAGAAGTGCCTCCAGACCAGCCAGCGGGTTCTTGATCTCGTGGGCTATTCCACCGGCTACACGCCCGATTGCAGCATCCCTGCTCGTTTGCATCATTAGATCACGCGTCTCTTCTACTTCCTTGATCGTTTTCTCAAGTTGCTTATTTCTTTCTCTCAGTTCTTTCGTTTGTGCGTCTACTTTCTTAGTTAATTCTTTTCTAGCTCTTTCTAACTGTTCGATGTAATAAGCATTAAAAAATGATACAGCTACTTGTGTCAGCATATTCTCGGTAACCTGTTTTACGGGTTTTCTCATCGGCAGATTACCGCTCAGGAACACCAGCCCGACCGTTGCCGTATCTTTGCATATCTTGAATATGTGTATACCTTCTTTATACCCCTTGCTGTCAAAGATCACTTCATAACCAATCTCCTCGGCAAGGTCGATTTCAGTCTCTTTTATCAGATGCGCATTTTCTTTTGGAAGGAAAAAGTACCTGACCTGCTGATACTTGTCCACCATCGGACGGACCAGAATAGAGCTTTTTTCATAGTATTCAGGCATCTCCCCAGATTCGAACATGCTCACATTCAGCCGGTATACGTTGTCATCCAGAGAATAAATCGCGCATTTCTCGTATCCGGCGACCTCGATCAAATGTTTCCTGACTGCCTCAACCAGTTCTACCCGTTCAGATTTGTTTGCAGATTCTTTAACAAAATTGTACATTACTTCATTATGATTAATTTCGGTGGTAAGTTTTCGACGGAGGGCGTGAAAGGAAAATACACAGATTATTAAATAAATTATGTTGATAATTACAATAAAATTCTGCAAAATATTGACACTATTGAGAAATAGATAACCAATAGTATAAAATAGTACAGCGATAAATGATGCGACATAGTTTTTTATAAAGATACGAATATCCATTAATTTATGACGGGAAATTGCATAAGCTGTAAAAGCAACCAAAATTATTGATAAAATTGGACCTATTCTGTTAAGTTTGCTGTATCCTAACAGTGGTAGGATAAGATTTGGTGTAGTTGCAAGAAATGCCACAAGGACTACTCCTAGGAAAAAATACTTGATTTTTTCCTTTTCTAAATCTGTGCTATTTATATACTTTTTATAAAGGTTCCTAACAGTCATAATGACATATGAAATGAAATATATTCCGAATAATAGATTCCCAAAATTTCTTTCCACCATTAGACTGCCGTCTATTGCCTTGAATGCCGATTTGATAATAAAATCTGTCGGAAGTAATGCTAAAAACAGGATCGATGGAATTGCATATAATAAATTCTTTTTGTTGAAATTACAGCTTTTTTCCTCTGGAAATACATATGAAAAGTAAAGAGAAAACAATGGCACAAATATTGGCCCTATAAAAACAGTTTTGAAAAGAGCTGTAATTTCAACATTATTATGGTAATTCTCTATAACCAAAAATGCTAATGACCACAAAGAAAACGATAAAGATATACCTGCAAAAAACAGTTTGATTTTTCTATCCTGACTATTTAATAGTACAACGATAGTAAGAATAATATTTGATAAAAAAGATATGGCTAATAGCAGAGCTACCAAATTCATAATGGTGCCTTTATTTTAGAATATTTTCTTTTAGCGAATTCACGACTCTTAATAAAATCTGTACTTGACTCAAAACTATTAATATCCAAGTACATCGCATATGCATCACAAATTTGTTCATAATTAAAACTGCCTACGATTTTGTATCCAAACTTTTCCCATAATTTCACATGATATAAGTTGCCTACTATAGGGGCAAAAATAAATATTCTATGTTTAGATAAACTTTTTATATACTCATAGGCAAGTGCTATTAATGTAGGACCTACAAGTAGATTTTTTGTAGGATTTTTTACTGCTAATTTTTTTATTTCGATATCCTTATTCGATTTAAATGAAGATATATCGAAATAGTTCTCTATAGATAATTTCTCATCTTTTGGTGTTGAAACAGTGATAGAACCTATTATTTCTTCATTTTTTATTGCGATAAAGTGTCTATCTTTAGGTGAAGATTCTACCACAATCGTATCTTCTCGATAGTGGAATTGATCAACAAAAATACTTTTTCTTACAAGATAAATCCCCTTATAATCTTCTTCCGTCTCAGCAGTTTTATAAACAATCCCTTTATTAGTCATGTTTTTTCTTTCTGTGTTAAGATATTATTGATATTATTATATCAAATATATTCTAATATAGATGTACTCTAACTGGTCGTTTTTTTATGAACCTTTGGTTTAAAAAGAGGAAACACAGTATGTTGATAAAAAACAACGTTCAGAATATCGCATCTCGTCTTGAGGGATTGAGCCATATACACAGGCTTACTGTTCTACTGGAACTTTATAGAGCGAGAGAATTTATCATATAGCTGATCCGGCAGTGCAGAAACTGGCGGAGTTTATCGAAACAAAATTTTAACATGTCAGCTAAGTTAAGGAATAATTCCATTACAAGAAAGTAAAAAATTTAAAATGGAATAAATTGCTTTTAAGACTGTGAAAATTTCAGAGAAAACTAAATTTTACAAGATTAATTTAATAATCAAACAAATCCTTCAAAGATATGTTGAGTCCATGTGCAAACTTTTCTTTCGTAATCCCTTTGGATTTTCGAAGTTTTTTGATCTTTGCGGCAAATTTTTTATCTATTCCAACCAAACCTTTAATTATTTTATTTATCAAATTATAATGAAAAGCAGTAATTTCTTCCTTCAGTCTATAATATATTTGAGCTTGACCAATAGCCGCAAATGCATATACTTCGCTCAGCACTTATGTGTTATTTAAAAACAAAGGGGGGGAATATTATATGCCAAATCCAAGTCCAGCTGCTATAGAAAAGTATTTAAAAGGGATCGATTTTCCTGCTTCAAGGGATTCCATGGTTCAATTTGCACAAAATCACGGAGCAACAAGTGATATTCTTGACATTCTTAGAAGGATTCCTGATAAAACCTATACTAGCCCAATTGATGTTGCAAAAGGTATAGGAGAAGTAGAATAACTCAATGCACCTAGTTTGGTATTTTCATTCCATGCTAGGTGCTTATTTTCATCTGGACATTAGCTCCATCTATGCCACATATAGTTGACACCATATTTATAGCTATGAATGATAATAATTACCCCTGTCATTATAAATAATAGACCTAAAATTGCAGCACTCATGCCTTCCACTTTTTTGCTGCCGTTATTGTATTCCTTTGCTACTGCGCCATGTAGACCATATATAATAAGCCCTGTGCCGCACAAAAACGAATATTGATATAAGCCGCCGATAGCCATAAGTATAACCATAGCTATAAACGAGAAGGTTTCTTTTTTCATAATATTAATCCTTTGGGAAATTTGCTTGATGTTAGAGGATCAAAACTCACGAGTATATTATAGACCTAAACCAGGCATTTGATAACCCTTTTGCCGGAAGAATTCAGGGTTCGGAGGTATTTGAGTATGCTCAATAGTAAATTTTGCTATGCAGACTTTATTTGGCTTCTTTCCAGTTCGTTCCATATGCGATCGAGACAGGAAAAGGAATTGTAAACCCGGGGATTACCTGCATTTCTTTATTTATAAGCTCATTAAATTCATTTATATGGTTTTTATCAACTTCAAAAACAAGTTCGTCATGAACTTGTAAGAGCATTCTTGCATAGAAGGGTAACGAATTAATAATTTTACTAATACTGGACATTTTGAGCTTCATAATGTCTGCGGCAGTTCCCTGGATACCAGTATTAACCGCAATGCGGTTGGCAGCTTTTTTTCTTTGTTGATTTGGTAGGTTTAGTTCAGGTATATGTCTAATATGACCAAAGTAAGTTTTTACTACTCCGGATTTTGTTGCCTCTTCAATAGTCCGGTCTATATAGTTTTTGATTCCAATGTATTTTGCAAAATAATGGGATATGAACTGATTAGCTTCTGAATAAGAAATATGCAGCGAGTCCGCAAGACCTTTCGAACTCATACCATAAATAATCCCAAAATTAATGACTTTGGCTTTACGTCGCATTTCATCGGTTACCAGTTCTGCTTGTATCTCATTAAGTATTGCAGCCGTTGCAGTATGGACATCTTCTCCCTGCATGAACGACTCGGTTAATAGCGGGTCTTTTGATAATTCTGCAAGGATACGTAATTCCATTTGCGAATAATCAACCGAAACGAGATAGTTATTCGGGTTTGAAGGTATGAATGCCGTTCTTATTTTGCTGCCGATTTCAGTTTTGATAGGGATGTTCTGTAAGTTTGGATTCGAGCTGCTGAGACGTCCTGTAGCAGTGATTGCTTGATTAAATGTTGTATGAATATTTTTTGTTTTTCTGTTAATTAGTTGCGGTAGCGTATCAACATAGGTGTTTTTGAGTTTTGATAATTGTCTGTATACGATGAGATTTTGTGCAATTTCATAATTCTGTGCCAGTATTTCGAGTACTTCAATATCTGTTGATATCCCGGTTCGTGTTTTTTTTACGGGGGGAAGTCCAAGCTTTCTGAAAAGAATATCTCCTAATTGTTGAGGAGAGTTTATATTAAAATGTTCACCTGCAAGTATGTATATATTTTCTTCTTCCTTTTTTATTTTTCCGCTCAGTTCTTTTGCTAGGGTGCTTAAATAATCGAGATTAAGTTTGATTCCGGTAACTTCCATATCAGAGAGAATATGGATCAATGGTTCTTCAAAGTCTTTGTAATAAGAAAATAAGTCGGATTCCTGCAATTTGGATGCAAGCAGGGTTTTTAACCTAAGAGTCATATCAGCATCAGCACAGCAGTATTGAGCAACCTTCTCGATAGGGACTTGAGCAAGGGTAATCTGCTTTTTCCCTGTACCGATAAGCTCAGTGATCGGGGTCATTGTAATATTAAAATAATGCTGCGATAAAAACTTCAGATTATGAAATGTACGAGTAGGTTCTAGCAGGTAGTCTGCCAGCATTGTATCAAAGAGAAACCCTTTGACTGATACTCCGGCATTTTTTAGGATGTTAATATCAAATTTAATGTTCTGCCCGATTTTTATTGAATTAGGGTTATCGAATATAGCATTGAGGAATTCGAGTATTTTTGTCTTTTCAAGGCCGCTACTCAACGGGGAATAATTTTTTTCCGGACTGCTAAAGAGGTCTTGCTGTATTGTTCCGACATGTTTTTGTGGGAAAGGGATATAACTCGCCTCTCCTTCCTTCCAGCAAAATGATACTCCAACTATATCTGCTTCCATTGTATTGGTAGAAGTGGTTTCAAAATCAAAGGAAAACTCATTAATATTAACAAGTGTGTCTCTTAATTCATTAAGTTCTTCATTTAGAAGTAGAACTCTGTAGTTTCCTTTAATATGGTTTGACTGTGGTGCCGAGTTTGTTTGATGAGACTCTCTTGGTATTTTGCTAATTAAGGTTGCGAATTGTAGTTCTTGAAAAAATAGTTTTGTTTCCTTCCAGTTTATTTTGGTACTTAACGAGTTGATATCGAGATCAAGTGGGACCTCTGTGTTGATTTTAGCGAGCTGATAGCTTAATCGGGCTAAATCAATATTGTTTTTTATTTTATCTTGCAGGGTAGGTGGGGTAACTTCATTAAGATGATTAATAATGTTTTCTATTGATCCGAATTCTAGTAATAATTTTGTTGCTGTTTTTTCTCCGATGCCCGGAACCCCGGGTATATTATCTGACGGGTCGCCTTTTAACCCCTTGAGATCGACAATTTGGGAAGGTGCCAGCCTGAATCTGTTTTTCACTTCTTCAGGATTATAAAGGATAGTATCCGATATTCCCCTTTTGGTGGTTAATACAGAGATGTCATCAGTTACAAGCTGGAGAGCATCAAGATCTCCCGTGACTATTACGGTAGCGATTCCGTGCTTTTCAGCTTTAAGCGCAATGGTCCCAATAATGTCGTCAGCTTCATAGCCGGCAATTTCAAAATGCTTTATTGCGAGCGTATCAACCATTTTTTTTATAACAGGAAGCTGTTCGATGAACTCTTTATCAGGTATCGGTCTATGGGCTTTGTATTCAGTGTACATGGTATGCCGGAAAGTAGGTTCTTTTCGATCAAAGGTTACCGCAATATAATCCGGTTTTTCATTAAGGATAATATTAAGCAACATGGAGGTAAACCCGTAGATCGCGTTAGATGATAATCCTGTCTGGGTTTTCATCGTGTTTGGTAGCGCGAAATAGGCTCTATAGGCAATCGAATGCCCATCAATGATAAAAAGCTTTTTCATATACTATCCTTTTTGTTTAGTTTTTTAAGTGTCATGAATATCTTATTATAAGTAAAAAAGACTCTATTAGCAAATATTAATAAAATAGATAGATATCAATAGAATCTTAAATATTTAGGCGGAGGAAGTCTTTGCCTGTGGGAGATGAAATGCTTCATTAAATCGTTATTTTAAAAAACAAAAAAAGACATACCGAGGAAGGATGTCTTTTTTAATAAAAAAACTTAATTAATTAAAAAGTACCGTTGATTATTTCGCTATATCCTTTGCCGTCACAAGAAAAGAATACCTGATTTGAGATAGTGAGCACTGATTCGTTGTCCTTGGTATATGGGAAGCTTTCTCTATAGAATGATGTTCCCGGTTCAATGGTTATTGTCGATAGGGCAGTGAGTATGCCGTCTTGATATATACCTGAATCATCTCCGAAGTTGCTTAATAGATTTTCTTTGGTGTCATTGATTCTGTAAAGATAGGATACCGGAGTGTTAGGGAATGTAATATTTACTGCACGAGAACCATTGTTGGTGATTTTGAATCCGATTTTGTATGTTTTACCTTCAATTTTCTGTATGTCGAATTGGTAAGAAAAATCGGGTTGTTCCTGATTTGCTGTGACATTTATATGATTTTGCTCCGTCGTCTGGGTAATAACGTTTCCGCATCCGGTTACGGCAGAAGCAATTACTGAGATTAATAAAACAAATAATAGTTTGTTAACGAATTTCATTTTTTTCCCTTTACTATATTTTCGATAAAAAATGAAAATAATTTCAATTATTATTTAATAGGTAGTATAATTAGCAATAATTATTTGCAGCACGCCTATAATTATATAATAATACAAAAAAGAAGAATTAAACATTATACTATTTAGAGATAAGGGGCTTTTGTTAATATGAATTCAGATGAAAGATTGATACGTTTAAATAAATATATGGCAATAAACAATATTTCTTCTCGCAGGGAAGCTGATAATCTCATTAAAGATGGAGCTGTTTTAGTTAATGGCGAGATTGAGAGAAATCCAGGACGTAAAATCGATCCTGAAAACGAAAAAGTCTCATATGCCTTCGATGTTTCGGAATTGGAAAGCCAAAGGACCTATATTGCCCTCAATAAACCTACCGGATACGTAGTTTCTACGAATGAGGAAGAGGGGAAGCCCGTGTACGATCTCGTTAAACATGAGAAGGGTTTGGCGCCGATAGGGAGATTGGATAAAGACAGTAGTGGTCTTTTGCTGTTTACCAATGATTCTTCGCTTCCAAAGAAGATTATCGGAGAAGAAAGCCATTGCGAAAAAGAGTATTATGTCAAAGTTGTTGGACAGATTCCTGACGGAGCTCTGGAAAAATTGCGCACCGGAATTAGTTTATGGGGAGTTAAGACGAAATCAGCAGCGGTTAAAAGGAGAGGCCCAAATTCTTTCCTTATTACGCTCGTAGAAGGAAAGAATCGGCAAATACGCAGGATGTGCCAGAAAGTTGGATATCCCGTTGTACAGCTAAAAAGGATAAGAATTCATACCATAAATCTGGATGACATTAAGCTTGGGGAATGGAGAGATTTAACTAAAGAAGAAATACAATCGTTAAAGTCATTATAGTATGTCAATTTTTGACTGCTGGCTGTCCTGAGAATAAAATACAGAAAAATTTGGTTGGTTTATGAAAAAGAATTGCGAAAACTAAAAGCTGCAGTCGATTTAGGCCGAGAAGCTGTATGTAATTTGTAAAAAAACGTGTATAATACAAAAGTAAAAAAATAATCATAAACCGATAGGAGATTAGCCATGTCCGCGAGGTTAGAACTACTTGCACCAGCTGGTAATTTAGAAAAATTAAAAACAGCAGTACAATACGGCGCAGATGCCGTCTATGTAGGAGCTCCAGGACTTAGCTTAAGGACTCGGGCCTCAGAAATGGATTTTGAACAGATTAAAGAAGGTGTGGCATTTGCCCATCAGCATGGAGTTAAAGTATACGCAGCACTTAATATTTTCCCGCAGAATAGTGATCTCGCATTAATAGAAGAAACCATTCCAAGGCTTGTAAACAAAAAAATTGATGCCATAGTGGTCAGTGATCCAGGCGTTATTGCACTTGTTAAAAAGGTCGCTCCAACGATGGATATACATTTAAGTACACAGGCTAACACAACAAATATTGAAGCTGTTAGATTTTGGGCAAAAAATGGTATTAAGCGAATTGTTCTTGCCAGAGAGCTGAGCATTAACGAGATAGCTCAAATTGCTCAAAATGTTAAGAATGTGGAAATCGAAGTATTCGCTCACGGAGCAATGTGTATCGCGTACTCCGGACGATGCATTTTGTCTTCTTATATGGCCAGCCGACCTTCTAACAAAGGTGAGTGTTCACATCCATGCAGATGGGAATATTACCTTAAAGAAGCAACGAGAAAAGAACCTCTTGTTATTGAAGAAGATGAGCATGGCACGTATATTATGAACTCTAAAGATTTGTGTCTTATTGAGCATCTTCCTCTGATAATCGAATCAAATATCGGCTCAATCAAAATAGAGGGAAGAATGAAGTCGGCTTATTATGTAGCGCTTGTTACAAAGATTTATCGCAAAGCGATTGATGAATACATGAAAGATCCTGACAATTATGTATGCAAGCCTGAGTGGATTGCTGAGCTTCAAAATGTGAGTTATCGAGGGTATAGTACCGGTTTCTATTTTGGAGCTCCCGGACCGCAGGATCACAATTATTTAACCTCCGGATATATAAAGAATTACGATTTTGTTGGAATGGTAGAAGAGTATTATCCTCACAAAAATATGATAAAAATTGCAGTTCGTAACCATATATTAGCTCAAGACGAACTCGAAATCCTTTTACCGAAGGCTGATGATCAATACATTATTAAGCCGAATAGTATAAAGGACTTCAATGGGAATAATATTGGTGTTGCACATAATACTAATGAGGTTTTCGTCTCAGTAACGCATGAAGTTCCAGTCGGAAGCATTGTCAGGCGCAAAGCACGCGAGAAATAGCTAATGGGATATAATGCCTCGAATTGTCCATTTTACCCCGAATTAGATCCCGAAAGGAATCAACTATAATACGTAAAGTTACCTTTGGAGGATGATTTTAAAAAAATTTACGGGGAGAAAAAATGTTATTTGTATTTAGAAAGAATAAAAAGAGGAGAGAAGTTCTTTCGATTTTATACAAATATAATAGTTCTCCTCAGCACGCGGTTCAAGTGTCAAAAATAGCAGTTGATATCTTTCTTCAGTTAAAAAATCTCCATCGGTTGCCGTTACGTTATGCTTTCTATCTGGAGATGGCGTCGTTGTTGCATGATATCGGCTTGTCAGTGGATGTAAAGAAGCACCATAAACACTCCTATTCTCTTATTATCAATCAAAATATGAATTATTTTTCGAGGAGAGAGCAGGCTATAATTGCTGCAGTAGCAAGGTACCATAGGCGGGCATTACCTAGCGATCATCATGAAGCTATCAAGTATTTAAGTAAGTTCGATAAATCTTTGGTTGTTAAGTTAGCTGCTTTTATCAGAGTTGCAGATGGTTTGGATCGCTCTCATAATCAGAATGTTAAAAAAATCAAGGTTAAGCAGATATTTCCTGAGATAATTTTTAATATCTATGGATATTATGATGATCATGATATCGTAGCCGGATTTAAAAAGTCAGATCTTTTTACTCAGACATTTGGCTGTACTCTAAAAATTATTCATATATAACAGTTTTTACGGATTTTCTTTTATCTATAAATTTACGGGTATGCGGATTTATTTGTAGTTTTTTCTTCTCGTCTTTATTGGAATTCTTTCGTAATTTATCTAGGCATGCTATAATTAAATATTCTAAATATTGACCATCCATAATTATTGCCACCTTTGGTATGTGTTATTAATTATCGGTATAATAATGAGTGAGCTTAATTAGATTAATTATTTCAATTAAATATAGGTTATTCCGCGTGAGATTGGAGTCCAATTGTGATCGATTTGCATGTTCATAGTTATCATTCAGATGGAACTGATTCTCCTAAAGAGCTGCTGCATAAAGCCAAGGAACTTGGTGTCGATGTTATGTCACTCACTGATCACGACACTGTTGATGGATTAGATGAAGCCATTACCTGTGCCTCAGAGTATAACCTGCATTTTATCCCTGGTATTGAACTTAGTTCTCTTTTCAAGGAAAACGAAATACACATTTTAGGTTATAAGTTGGATTACAAATCTCCGGCATTCCAGGAACAACTAGTAGTACTTAAGCAGAAACGTCGTGACCGCAATCAGAAAATGATAGAGAAATTTCATAGTCTCGGGATTGAGGTCTCCATGTTAGATATGGAAAAATATCTTCCAGCTCAGATCGGAAGACTACATTTTGCCAATATTCTGATCGAAAAAGGGTATGTCAAAAATATCGCAGAGGCATTCCAGAAATATTTATCGCCAAAAGGAGCTGTCTATTTCCCCAGAGTCACAATGAATCCTCACGAGGCAGTTATTTTTCTTAAATCATTTAGAGCCTTAAGCGTGTTGGCTCATCCTCATTTATACGGTTTTAATAAATCTGAATTATGGGATTTTTGTAAATCTCTTAAAGATGCCGGATTAAATGGAATCGAAGTCTACTATCCTGAGCATAGTCCTTCTCAAACTGAGTATTATATTTCAATCGCAAAGGATTTGGGCTTGTTTGTTACAGGCGGTAGCGATTTCCATGGGGCAAATATTCCAGGGAAGACGCTTGGACATGCGCATAATGATTCGTTAATCCCTGATGAATGTGCCAAGTATCTAATGTAATTTTTTGTATCGTAGACGATGGACCGGTTTATTGTCTTCAAGGCAGAAAGATTCTCTCTCGGTTATTATTCCAGTATGATTTTCTGGTGCCCATCCTTTTGGTCCGAATAAGTTGGTAAATTTGCTATTTTCGAAATACATTTGTATATCTTGTGCTAATTCTAGTACATCTGATTGAATGAAAACTTCTCCGCCTATTTTGATGATATCATAGAGATCTTGGACGAGGGCAGCATTAACAACTCTTCTTTTAAGATGCCTTTTTTTAATCCAGGGATCAGGGAAAAAAATAAAGAAATTATCAACTTGTCCTGGTTTAAACAGCTGCGGTATTGATGTGTTGGCATTTGCATGAAGTATGTGTGCGTTCGTAAGTTTATCTTTTTGAATCGCATTGAGGACACTTTCGACTAATAATTTTCTGATCTCAATCCCTATAATATTGTAATTAGCATGTTTTTTGCAAAAATTTAGCAAAAAAAATCCCCCAGCCGATCCAATTTCAACAACAAGTGTGTTGTCAGGCTGGGGGAATAATTTACTTAACTCTAATAAAGAATGTTCCTTAAATAATGAAAATGGATTTTGATGAGACCGAACACGCATTATTTAGGTTGAATGGCCTTGTTAAGGTCGGCAATAACTGTATCAGGATCAAGACCATGTGCAATAAGTCCGTCAGATATTGTTTCTCCCGCTGCTGCGAGACAACCTATACATCCTAAGTTGTAATCTTCGAAAACCAATCTGGTTTCCGGATATTTTTGTACTATATCAATAATTGACATATCTTTCGTAATCATAGAATAACACCTCTTATTAATTGATTAGGTATTGTTGCAATCATTGATTTTATCAATCAATGTCATATTGAAACAGTGCCCATTACTTTTTCTACTATATAATAGTATTTTTTACTTCGATTTGCAAATAGATATTTATGATTGTTATTTAAGGGAAATATGGTGGAGGGGGTAGGGTTCGAACCTACGTAGCGCAAAGCGCGGCAGATTTACAGTCTGCTGCCATTAGCCACTCGGCCACCCCTCCAAAGTTTTGCAACTGAGCTAAAGGATACAATAAATTGGCTTTTTTGGCAAGCAATAATTTACAATTCCCAGGATAAGTATGTTGTAAAATCGTTGTTCACGTATACGTAAGGATCGTAATTCTGATTAAGAAATTTTATTGCTAAGGGTTCGTACAATACTCCGAATTTTATTTTTGATGAAACTTCTTTTTGGATACCAAAAAGCAAGGAAAGTGAATAGTTATCTTTAGGGTCTGTGAAATAGGAAAAATCTAACCCTAAAGACATCTGGATGTCTGGATTGTGGATAATCGATAGAAGATAATAACTATCAAAGAGGAAAAAGTTATCTTTATTGGTAATGTTTTTGAATGAAACGGATAGTCCTACAGAAGAAAAGTCACTTAGAAAGAATCTAAGTCCAGGAATGCTTGGCTTAATGCTTTGTTGATTATGATAAAAAAAATCTATTGCCAACATCTTAATCAATGGCCCTGATTTATTATCATTAATTTTAGCAGCTTTATTACTGTTTTTAATAGGAATTGTCGTAATTTTCTTTGAAACAGTGTTTTTTGTGCCGGATTCACTGTTTGATGGCAATCGTTCCTGCTGATTAGGTTTATTCTCGCTGCCATCAACGATATTTGTTGAAATTACTACTTTCGTTACTTTGTCAGATTGATAAGCATAAACAGGGTTCACTAAAAGTACGATAAATAGAATAACTATTTTTAGATAAGTTTTCATTATTATAAAGGATAGCCTTGTATATGAATCAGCTTAAAAAATATATTAATGCTGAACTGGTCAAGAATAGTGTTGCGAGAACTAATGTGACTTTATTAAGTCCAGTTTCAAGACTTTTTTGTGTGCCGAAAATTCGTGCCGTACCCCCGATACTTCCTAAACCTTCTCCTTTTGCTGAATGAAGCAAAACAGCAAAAGTTAATAACACTGCCGAAACGAATTCAATAGTTAATAATAAATATATCATAGTAAACTCTTTCTTTTATGAATTAGAAAATATTATAAATTCTAAAGCAAAATAGCAGTTGCGTCAACATATGATCGAAGTCCCGGTCATTTCTATTGGTTTTTCTATATTTAATAAATCAAGTATAGTCGGTGCAATATCTGCAAGAATAACGTTATCCCGTAAGCGTATATCAGTTTTGTCGTTAGATATGAAAATGACTGGCACATCATTCGTGGTGTGTGCTGTAAATGGCTTTCCGGTTTGCTCATCGGTCATGTATTCGAGGTTGCCGTGATCGGATGTAAGGATCATTTTCTCATTATAATATAATATTTTCTCTACAATCTTTCCGATACAGATATCAATTGTCTCCATCGCTTTTATACCCGCTTCAATGATTCCTGTGTGTCCTACCATGTCAGGATTTGCCAGATTAAGAATAATTACGTCGAATTGGCGGCTGTCTATCGATTCAATAACTTTTTCGGTAACTTCATAAGCACTCATTTCCGGTTGAAGATCATATGTCGCTACTTTGGGAGATGGAATTAGTATTCGCTCTTCTCCCTGATATTGTTTTTCGACACCTCCGTTAAAGAAAAAAGTGACGTGAGCATATTTTTCGGTTTCAGCTATGTGAAGTTGTTTTTTGTTATTGTTAGCAAGTACTTCAGCCAGAACATTATTTAATCTGATTGGTTTGAAAGCTACAGGGGCTATAATTTTTTTGTCGTATTCTGTCATGCAAACATAATGAAGCTGATGAATCGGAGTTCTTTTAAATCCATCGAATGATTGATCAAGAAAAATATATGATAGTTGTCTTGCTCTGTCCGGCCTGAAATTAAAGAAAATAACTGAATCGTGATTGTTGATCGTTGCGACAGGACTATTGTCTTTAGTAAGGACAATAGGGTCTATGAACTCATCGGTTATGTTTTGATCGTATAATACTTGCATAACTGCTATCGGATCTTGAGCTAAGACTCCTTTTCCATTTACTAAAGCGTTATAGGCTTTTTCCGCTCTATCCCATCGATTGTCTCTGTCCATCGCATAGTATCTACCTGTGATTGTTGCTATCTCACCTACGCCGATTCTTTTGATTTCTTCCAATAATTCTGTAACGAATCCAATCCCGCTTGTTGGTGACGTGTCTCTACCATCCATAAAACAGTGAATATAGACTCTTGTGAAATCCTCTTGTTTTGCTAGCTCAAGCAACGCGTAGAGATGTTTGTTGTTTGTATGTACACCTCCGTCGGAGAGTAAGCCCATAAGATGTAAGGAACTATTATTGGTTTTGGCATTATTAATAGCTTCGATGAACTCTGTATTGTTAAAAAAAGAGCCATCTTGAATGGATAAGTTGATTTGCTGCAATGACTGGTTCACGATTCTTCCGGCCCCAAGATTAAGATGTCCGACCTCAGAATTGCCCATTTGCCCTTCTGGCAATCCGGCATGAACTCCTGATGGAGTTAGTACTGTATTCGGATAGGTTTCAAAGAGGGAATCAATATTGGGAGTGTTTGCTAGTTTGCAGGCATTTCCTTCTTCGTTTTTGTTGATACCCCAACCATCAAGAATTGTTAATAAAATCATTAATAATACTCCTTTGTACTGCTATTTGCAGATAATAAATATACGCTAAAAAAGTATACACCGGTAAGATAAAAAATAAAAGGGGGGTGCGAAGTTTTAGAAAGAAAAAGCCAGTCCTGACCTTAGATAATTAACGTGTTTATTATCCTTGTAAAAATTGGTAAACCAGGAAGATGATTTGTTTAGCTCTTTAATCAGTGTTAATCTGAAAATCGCTTTTCCGTTTTTTTGCCAGAATCCTTTGCCATTTTGATTAAACTCTATAATAACATGGGAATCCTTCGATATTTTCTGATCTACTATAAGTTCGTAGACATATCTATCATTTTGGAAAACAACTTCATTATCAAATAGCTGGCGTAAGAGTATTTCTTCAGTTGATGTGTCTTGTTGGTGATAATAATTATTGGCTATTCTTAGGATTCCTATTTTATAGGTGGTTCCACTTCTAAGAATATCACCAATCGATGCAATAATCTGAGTAAAAGCTCCAAACTTTTTTTTCAGCTTAGCGCCGACTAAAGTTTCTATTTTAAGTTGTTTGGTCGGTGCAAAATTTAAGTTGAGAGCTGTTTTCATTGATTGGCTATCGCTCGCTTTGAACGTATTTATTGATTTGTTGTAGAGTTCTCCGGTAAGCTTGGCATCAATGGTACCAACTATGGTATCTTGAACTTTAAAAGAAAGTTTTAGTGCGTTGTAGTTTTGTTGATGATTGGTTTCTATGACGAAACCTGTTATCGAGGTTGATAGTGACAGCTGGTTGGCAAAGTGATTATATTTATTGATATTATATCCTGGGCCGGAAGTAATTGTTACTGTAAGTGGACTTGGCATGCCGATATCAAAACTCGTGGACATCTTGGCATCAACATTTTCCAGTGTATTAAATACGTTTTTTGAAGTGATATCGAGCCAATGTGAATCGTAAAGAGCAAAGAAGCTGGTATTGCTGTTAATCTGATTTGATATTTGCGCTGTAAATCTGTTTTCATACAGCTTTGATTCGAGTTTGTCTTCGAAGATGTTGGAGAATCTTCCACGAGTTCCGAAAGAGAACTCTGTCTTGATCGTTGAAGCTGGTGGGGCAGGTTCTTTTAACTTTTTGATAGCTGCAAGTTCTGTTCTAATTCGATACATTTCATCTTTAAGCTCTTCTGCCAGTTTGTCGGCAACCAGTGTAGATTTTTCTATCTCGGTATTTTTTTTCTTAGCTTCATTTGCCTGAATGTAATTCCAGAAATAGGATGCCAATTCATATCTGTTTATAGTGGCTGTGCCTTGGAAGGTAAGGTCTGGGTATCCTTGGGTGATGCCGTATCGTACGATGCCATACACAGCATTTCGCGCCCAATGTCCTTCCGGGATATCAGTAAAGGTTAAAGCGCCGACTGGGGTGGTTAAACAAATAAGGGCTAGTATGATAAATAATAATCTGTTCATTACTAAATCTATTCATTAATTGTAATATGAAACGCAAAGGACATAAGTCAACTTTTTGCTGTATTTGCAGTGTCAACGCAGAGGATTAAGTTAGATAGAGCGTTTTCTGATAAATGCAGGTATATTAAAATCGTCATCCTGCTCATCTACTTCCTCATTGTCATTACTCGTCTGAGATACGTCATGATCTTTAATTGCCTGTTCTATATTCGGAACTGCAATGGTTTGCCTGACTGGCTGTTCATTTCGTGCAGCAGGTGAGGTAGTTATTGAATCGCTCCTTTGAGAAAAAGATGATGTTGTATTTCTTTGAGGTCTGTTGCTTCCTTTGAAACCAGTTGCAATAACTGTAATTATTATTTCGTCCCCTAGGTCTTCATTAATAACAGCTCCAAAAATAATGTTAGCATCTGGATCAACCGCATTATAAATTACGTCTGCCGCATCATGGACTTCATGGAGAGATAAATCAGTTCCACCGGATATACTTAAAATAACTCCGCTAGCACCCATAATTGTTTCTTCAAGGAGCGGTGAAGATATCGCTGCTTCGGCGGCTTCAATTGCCCTTTGTTCGCCAGCCCCTCTGCCGATTCCCATCATTGCTGATCCGGCATTTTGCATAATAGTTTTTACGTCAGCAAAATCAAGATTAATTAAACCAGGAATGGTAATTAAGTCGGAAATGCCTTGAACTCCTTGCCTAAGTACATCGTCTGCTACTTTGAAAGCATCAATAATCGTTGTGTTTCTTTCGACAACCTGAAGGAGCTTGTCGTTAGGAATTACGATAAGCGCATCAACTTTATTTTTCAGTATGTTTGCACCTTCTTCAGCCTGTCTCATTCTCACCGGACCTTCGAATCGAAATGGTTTAGTAACAATCGCGATTGTTAGTGCACCAATTTCTTTTGCAGCATCTGCAATTATAGGCGCAGCACCTGTTCCGGTTCCGCCACCCATGCCAGCTGTTATAAAAACCATATCAGCTCCTTCAAGGGCGAGCATAATATCTTCGAGACTTTCTTCTGCTGCTTTTAATCCGGCTTCAGGGGTCGAACCGGCCCCGAGTCCTTTGGTTAATTTACTTCCTATTTGGAGTTTATGGTCTGCGAGTGAAACGTTGAGAGCTTGAAGGTCAGTATTAACTGCCCAGAATTCAACACCCGATAGCCCGGATCCGACCATTCTGTTAACCGCATTACTTCCTCCGCCTCCAACACCGATTACTTTGATATTTGCAAACTGTCTCAATCCATTTTCCATAAATTAACTCCTAAATTATAATTATTATAAAAAAATATTGATAAGGAAAAGAAAAATTATCAGACATAATTTCTCAAACATCTTCAAAAATTAAAACTGAAATTGAATGTAATTATAGCATGCTAAAAAAAATCTTTAAACCATTTTTTAACAAAATTGCTAACTTTTTTTCTTGAAGGAATTTTGTACTTGTTAATATCAATGAGTTTACTTTTGATAGCGTAGACTACAAGTCCGATGCTGGTTGCATAATTCTGAGACTCAATAACTTCTTTTTTGTCTTTTGGAATCCCGATTCTTACTGGAATTTTGAAAAAATTTGTTGCATAATCATCTATCCCAGGGAGATTTGATGTTCCTCCCGTAATGACAATAATCTCAGGAGCTTTGTTTCCAATAGCTTTCTTCAGTTCCTGTGAGATCAATTTGAAAATCTCTTCAAGTCTTGCTTTAATTATTTGAGAGAGATAATCTTCGCTAGTATTAGTTTTTAGCTCTTTATCATTATCCTTCATTATGTACTCAATAGTGTTGTTTTCATCATAGTGTTCTTTATTCAAATGGCAATAAAGTATTTTTAACCGGTCAGCCTCACCAGTTGATGTTTTGAGTATAATCTTTATATCTGAAGATATATGGTCGCCGCCGATAGGAAGGATCGTTAGGTGCCTTATTATGTTATTTTGGTAATAAGCAAGCTGCGTTGTTCCGCCGCCGATATCAATTAAAGCGACGCTGGTGTTCAACTCAGAAGTTGTTAGGGCAATTTTGCTTGTAGCAAGAGGACTTGCGACTATTGCAAGGATCGAAAGGTTGAGTTTGTCAAAGATCGCTTTTATGAGTTCTATATCATTATTTCGGTATTGTATTGTCAAAATATCTGCTTTTAGTGACGAACCGAACGTCCCGATAGGGTCAGAATTGCAGAGCTTGTCATCAATAAAGAATTTCTGTGGTACTGTGTGGATAACAGAATAATCTTTGATATCGGTTAATTGCCGAGCTTTTTTGATAACGCTTATTTTATCTTCGGTTGTTATATGATCTCGTGAGTCCGGTAAAGAGATAACTCCGGATGCTTGTTTTGTCTTATACGTCGGAGAAGCTAAGCCTATGATTACGCTTTTACTCGATATTTTTGCTATTCTTTCGGCACGAGTGATAGCTCGTTTAATCGCTTTAATCAACAGGTCGGTATTTGTAATGGAACCTTTGTTTATTCCTTCTGTGATGCTAGTTCCAACTCCCGCTATATGGATTTGTCCATTTTCATCAAAAGTGCAGAGAGAGGCACATATTTTAGATGTGCCCAAGTCTAATCCTATTATTGAATTATCGTTGATTAATTCTTGCATGATTGGTTGTCGATGTATCTGTTTATTTGTTTTTTCATTTTTTTATAGCTTATCTTACTTTATAACCAAGCATACTGACAAGTTCAAATACCAAGATTTCAGAACTGAGAATATTTTTTAGTTGCTTTGAACTTTCATGCTTTTCAGTAACAGCGTGCCTTTATAGGCAGGAATTATTACGTTGTCTTGAACTGTAATCACAACAGTCACGTTTTTTGTTTTTAAAAAGCTTAGATATCCATTGTCGCTACCGGCCGAGTTGTATAATTGCTGTCTTTCTCCTACCGCATTAATAGTATAGGGTGGGGTAACTGTATTTTGGTTGATTGATATAATGGAGTTATTATTGTTTATAACGGAGTTGATTACCAACCTGTTACCATTAATTGAAATCGCTTGCGCACCAAATGACCAAAGTTCAGTTACAATGTTTTGAAGATCTTTATCTGTTACAATATTGTCAGGCTGTTTAGGTTTTTCTGCGTGATTTGATGATATAGGCTCATCAACTTTTATAATAATTCCTGCTCCTTGTATGTCGGCTAATCCGGATATTTTTTTAAATGAAGAAACGAGCTTTTTCAGCGAAACATTTTTGTGTTGTAATAGTTTGTGTTCTTTTTGGAGATAATTAATGATTTTCAGATTGTAATTGTAGTTTTTGTATAATTGATAAATATTCCCGCTAAAAAAGCCAAGAATAAAAAGAACCGTTGCTAAAGTAGCATATTTTATTATTCTGATTTTCATGGTTGTTATTCCGTTTGGTTCGTTAAATTTAGTTCCTGTTTAAACTTGATTACAGGATTTTTTATGCATTTGATGTCTATATATTCGACCTCATTCCATCTGTTTTGAATATAATTCAGGAAGGTTTTTAGTGTAGTCCGTTTTTGTTCAATAAAAGAAGAATCTCCTACTTTAATAAGCAAGATATCGTCAGCAAGTATTTCAATGTTTGTCTCGTCAACCAAATTAAACTGTAACTGTTCTGGTTTAAATAAGGTTTCTAACGGCGTTAATACATTTTTTAACATATTTAATGTAGATATATCTATTTTGTGGTCACTGGTTACCCCGGGAGGCAATCCTTTGATTACAGGAAGTATGGTTGAATCTATCTCATTAGTCCCGGGCATATTTAAAATAATACCGGTTTTATCGATGATAATGTCTTTATTATTGAGGAGTAAATTAACCCATGGCTTTTTTTCTTTAATATCTATAACTATTTTGTCAGGGTAAGCCCTAATAACGTTGATACTCTCAAACTGAGGGATTGTCATTAATGTCTTCAAAATCCTTTGCTTTCCAAAAGAGAAAATATTTTTCTTAAGAATATAATTACTTTTTTCTGTTACAATCGCCGTAGGAATTATTTGATTGTTTTTTATGATGATATTTTTTATAGAAAAATATTCAATATTTAGAGGTATTTGAAGCAATGCCGCTACAATAATAATTAGGAATATACTGATAAAAAGTTTAGCTTTTCTAGTAATGATCTTTCACCTGCCAGTAATAATATATAAGAACACGCGGGGGAAATCTATAAACTTGCCGAATTCATTATAGTACTGACTAATTCGTCATAACTTATTCCGGCACATTCCGCTTGAGCGGGAAGGTCACTGGTGTCTGTCATCCCCGGGCTCGTATTAACTTCTAATACAGTGATCTCGTCATTTTTGTCGATCAGCATGTCAATACGGCTAACACTTCGACATCCTATTGCTCTGTAGGTTGCCATCGCTATATCCTGAACCTTTGCCTCTGTATTTTTTGACAAAGGCGCAGGAAGGATGAAATCGGTTTTCCCTTTTGTATATTTAGCGTCAAAATCATAAAATTCATTATGAGGGATAAGCTGGAGAATTGGCAATACCTTTAACTGGTTATCTAGGTCTACAATACCGATAGTTACTTCCTTACCGTGGACGTATTCTTCTACAAAAATGGAGTCGAACTGCTGGCTGATTGAAGCATATTTTTCATCAAAATCTTTTTGGTTTTTTATTATAAAAACACCGATACTGGAACCTGCATTGGAAGGTTTTAGTACAAAAGGGAATTGAAGTGTTGTTTTAGATCCGGTAATAATCTCAAATAAAGGGGTTGGAATCCCAGAAGATAAGAGTATTCTTTTCGTAAATATTTTGTCCATAGCAATGGCGCTCGCGAGTATTTTAGGGCCTGTATAAGGGATTCCCATATGAGTTAGAACTCCTTGGATAACGCCATCTTCGCCACCTTCGCCATGTAACGTTATATATGCTGCATCAATATCTGTCGGAATCGACTGAACGCTTGGGTCAATGCCGATAGCATCATAACCTTGCCGTAAAAGTGAATTTAGAACATTTTTTCCTGATCGAAGCGATATTTCTCTCTCCGGAGAATTACCTCCCATAAGTACGGCGACTTTATTGAATTTTCTTGTCATAATCTGCACCCTTTATTTTTTATTGCCGAATCCGGTTGGATTCACTTCAAATAGAATCTATTTTTAAATAATTGCTAACGTAAAATCGAAATTTCCGGTTCTAATAGTATGTTATACCTTTTTTTTGATTTTTTTTGAATAGTTTCAATTAATTCTATGACATCATTGTAGGTAGCATTGTTTTTATTAATTATAAAGTTAGCATGGTGTTCCCAGATTTGCGCTCCGCCAATAGAGAATCCTCGCAGTCCTAAATCCTCAATTAATTTACCGGCGTAGCACCCTTGAGGGTTTTTGAAAATAGACCCTATATTCGGAAATTTTAACGGCTGGTGTTTTTTTCTGAAATTAATGATTTTTTCTATATCTTCGGTGAATCTCGAACTGTCACCCTTGGTATAATGCATTTGTGCGGAGATAATTTTATAATTATTTTTTTTAAAAATACTACTTCTATATGCAAAGCCGCATTCATCTTTTGATAGTGTGATAATTTTATTGTTTGCAAGAGCTTTTACAGAGATTATTATATTCTCGATTTTCTTGTCAAAAGCACCAAAGTTTTGGTATATAGCTCCTCCAAAACTTACCCGAGGGACTCCAGCCATGAATTCAATTCCAGATAGATTATTTTGTTTGAAGAAAGTAGTTAATGCCGGAATTTTTTGCGGAGCGGATACTTCCAGTATATTTCCAGATAAAAAACGAGGTTCATAAAACGGATTTTTGAGCAAAAATATTTGATCGAAAAGCTTGTCAGCTATGAGTGTGTTTGAACCACCGGCTATTAAGGGGATCAACGGATTCTCGATTGCTGTTTGTACGAAATCTTCCTCTGATTCAGGAATTAGAATGGTTCTGGCACTTCCTCCAATTCCCAAATTAGAGTATGGTTTTAATGATAAGTCATTCAGTATATTAATTATCGGTCTCTTCTTCTTCAATTAATTCAAGTTGTTTAAGCCGTGTGAGTGTTTCTTTTGAGACATTATGTATATCTCCGGCGCCCATAGTAATTATCATATCATTCGGCTTAACAAAACTAAGCAAGAATTCAGGTATCTCATTTTTTTTGCTGATATAGTGTATATCATTGTGTTGATTTTTTTCTAGAAGATCGTAAATTATTTTTCCCGAAATACCGTGAATTGGCTTCTCAGAAGCGGCATAAATGTTGGTAATTATGACTGTATCCGCGTTGTTAAAGCACTCACTGAATTCATGAGCGAGAAGTTTCGTCCTGGTGTATCTGTGAGGTTGAAAAATTACGATAATACGTCGATCAGGCCATCCGGCTCGTGCTGCAGACAGTGTTGCGGCTATTTCAGTAGGATGATGTGCGTAATCATCAATGAAAGTTATATCGTTAAACTCGCCGATTTTCTGGAATCGTTTTTTTGTGCCTAAGAAAGAATACAATGCTTGCCTCATCGGTTCAATAGGTAGTCCATGCTCTAATCCTATCAATAGCGCGGCTAACGCATTTTGTACATTATGTTTTCCTGGGATTTGTAGTTCAATCCGTGTCAGGTACTTATGCTTATAGATAACATCAAAAGAAGTATTGTTTTCGAAAAACTCAATATTTTCTGCCCGAATATCAGAAAAATTGTCGAAACCATAGGTGAGTATATTACAATCAATGCTTTCGATGAACTGTTTATTATTAGGATGATCGTAATTAATGACCAGATAACCATCAGGAGGAAGCTTACTAACAAATTGTTTGAAAGTCTCAAATATGTGATCGAGGTCCCGGTAGTAATCGAGATGTTCCGGTTCAATATTGGTAATAACCATAATATTAGGGTTAAGCTCTAGAAACGAACCATCGCTCTCATCAGCCTCGGCTATAAAATATTTGCCTTCTCCTAGTGCACAATTAGCATTAATACCATTAATTTCTCCGCCGATTATGAATGTAGGAGATAGGTTACAGTTCGAAAAAATCTGAGAAATCATTGAAGTGGTGGTCGTTTTTCCATGTGTTCCGGCTACCGCTATTTTTTTTTCTTCCTGCTCCATCAGCCAGGATAACATTTGAGCCCGTTTTAGTACCGGTATCTTATGGGCTCTGGCTGCTTGGAGTTCAGGGTTGTCCTCTGGAATCGCGGTAGAAATAACAACAACATCTGCTGATCTAATATTGGTTTCATCATGCTTGAAGTAGATTTGCGCGCCTTTATCTTTTAATCTGAAAGTATGAAGATTTTCTCTCATATCTGAGCCGGAAACATTAAATTTCTTTTCAAGCAGAATTTTAGCAATAGGGCTCATCCCTTCGCCGCCAATACCGATAAAGTGGATATTTTTTACTTCATTTATGTCTTTATGTCTTTTTTGCATGTTTTTTTACCACCTATGTAATCCTGGATTATTAAATTATTATAATTTACTTTTTTCGTAATGGAGTAATTTCAGTGACCATAACTTTTGAGAGAAGTTACCAGTTTTGCTATTTTTGCCGCAGAATTATCCTGATAAAGTGAATACGCTTTTTTACTCATATCCTCTAAAAGAGTTTTATTTGTAAGAATTGACTTTATTATAGCTTCTAACTTTTGGGGTGACAACTCTCTATTCGTAATGACTTTAGCCGCTCCGTTATCTGCATAATACTGTGCATTCCAATGTTGGTGATCGTTTGCTGCGTAGGGATAAGGTACCAAGATGGAAGGTTTGCCTAATGCGGCAATTTCGGTTAGGGTTGATGCCCCGGCTCTGGCAATTACCGCATCTGCAATTTTCATTAAATAATGTATATTCGATGTATACGATAAAATTACAATTTCTGTTTTGTTTTTGAATCCTATGTGACAGTAACCTTCGGAATCCTTTTTTAGTGATGATTCCGAAAGTGCGGATAATGTGTTCCTTGTAGGGATATAGTGTTTTTTTCCTGTAATAAGAAAAAAAGTAGTGGAAGATAATTTTTTATCTTTTATCAGATCAATTATGGTCTGATTAAAAATCATGGCGCCTTGGCTTCCTCCGATAACAAGTACCTTTTTGTTGTTTTCGTTAATATTATAGTTAATCGGACTTTCGGTGTTTTGTAGAAATATTTTTCTAATAGGGTTTCCGGTTAATAGTACTTTTTCCGGAAGGAAATACTCTTTTGGGGTCGGTAGTCCTATCGCAACTTTATACGCGAATTTTCCAATCAGTCTGTTTACTTTCCCAGGGATTGCATTCTGTTCCTGGAGTATGATTGGTTTTTTCAGCAATAATGCTGCTAGACATACCGGTAAGGTTACGTAACCACCAGTACTGATAACACAGATTGGATTAAGGCGTATTACTATCCATAAGGATTTTACTAAGCTGAAAAAGATTTTTGCCGGATTTTTTCTGCTTGCAGTAATATGTTTGAACTTATATCCTTCTTGCGGTATAAGCGAACTCTCTAGTCTGTCGTTCGTCCCGATGAAGGTTACAGACTGTTTCGGCAATTCGTCCGCTATTGCTAAAGCTGGATAAATATGACCTCCAGTACCGCCACAGGTGATAATAATATTCATAAATCAATCCTTTATTTGTTGTCTTTATCTGGTTTTTTTAATGTAGAGATTTGTGTAATAATACCGACTGAATAGAGGTTTACTACAAGGGCCGTTCCTCCAAAACTAAGAAAAGTAAGCGGGATGCCTGTTGTTGGTAATAATCCTAGTACGACCGATATATTTATAAATGCCTGTAAAAAAATCCAGCAAACTAGTCCTAATACGAGATATCTTGAAAAATAATCCGGTGCTTTTACTGATATCAGCAAACCTTTCCAAAGGAAAATTCCGAACAAAACAACCACGAAAGTTGCAAAGATAAATCCGCCTTCTTCGCACAAGATAGCAAATATAAAGTCAGTAAATTGTTGAGGGAGATAATAAAACTTTTGCCTGGAGTTACCAAGGCCTAACCCAAAAAAACCTCCTGATCCGATTGCCAGCCACGATTGAATAATGTGAAAGCCAATGCCCAGTGAATCTTTCCATGGATCCAGAAAGGCGAGAATTCTTTCTTTCTGATAAGGACTCCTCCAGATTACCCATAAAGCGGTTCGAGCTCCAATAAGTGCAAGAATAAACATATGCCAAGTTTTTGCTCCGGAGGCATATATCATAATGAAAGATATAGAGAGAATTACAATAGTTGTACCCAGATCTGGTTGAATTAAGACGATAGCACCGATGAATCCGACTACCATTAATACCGGCATTACGCCTTGAAGGAACGAACGTATTACTATTTTTTTATTTTCAAGGTAAGTAGCCACAAAAATAATAATTGCCAACTTTGCAAGCTCAGATGGTTGAAAAGAAAAAATTCCTAAGTTTACCCATCGGGTTGCACCTAGCTCATTCCTGCCTATTCCCGGTACATACGTGAGGAATAACAAAAATACGGTCAGAATGAGTCCTCCAGCAGCCCATTTTCTGTAATTTTTGTAATCAATGAAAACCCCTAAGGAAAAAGCACCCATGCCGAGAAATAAATATATTGCGTGACGTTTAATAAAATAATAACTATCGTTAAAAAAATCTAAGCCTACTGCCTGAGATGAGCTGAGGATCATAATGAAACCAATGATCAATAGCAGAAAAACAGAAAATAAAAAAATATAATCCGGTGCTGATTTTTGTGAAATATTGGTGTTGATCTTTTTTTTGTTTATTATCGTTGCAGCTTCGGAGGGCATTTTGTCTCCATTATCTATATAGTGAATTTTATGAATATTATTTGAAGTATTTTTTAATTAACAGCTTAAAATGAGTTCCACGCTCTTCGAAATTATTATACATATCAAAGCTAGCACAGGCAGGGGATAAAAGTAAATACTTTTCATCGGTCGCGAGTTCTAATCCCTTTTTGACTGCGGACGATAAATCAGTCTCCATATAAATTGAAGTATATCCGTGTGCGGTTAAGGCATTACAAAAACGCTCCTTTGCTTCTCCTATAAGAATCGTTTTCGAAGCATGCTCCTTGACGCACTTGCAAAGTTGGTCAAGAGATGTGCATTTATCTTTTCCTCCCAAGATAAGTATTCCTTGCCCATGAAGTGCTTTTAAGGCTGTGATCGTCGATTCTGGGTTAGTACCTTTCGAGTCATTGTAACAGTCAATATTATTTATCGTAGCCACGTATTCTATCCGGTGTTCTACTCCCGTGAATTTTTCCAGTTTTGAAAATATTGTTTCAACAGCTAAACCAAAAAATTGAGAACAATATACCGCTGCCATTGCATTCTCCAGATTATGATCCCCGGGGATATTCAGGTGTTCTTTTATCCTGAGATAATCATGGTTAACATCAAAACCTTTTTTTTGTGCCTGGCACGTCGGTAGCATTTCAAGTATCAAGGGATCCAGTTCATTATAAATGAAGAGGTCTGTTGGTGTCTGGCTCTCAAATATTTTGGCTTTAGCCTTAGCATAATTCTGCATAGTCTTGTGCCGGGTCAAATGATCTTCGGTAATATTGGTGATTATGGAAACGTCAGGTCTGAACGATATCGTTGTTTCTAACTGGTAACTGCTCAGTTCGACAGCAATATAGTCAGGAATGGCAGCTTCTTGCTCTTTATTCTCGGGTATAAATGAAATCAGCGGTTTCCCGATATTTCCGGCTACCGGACAATCAAGCATATCGCCGATTAATGTGGTAATCGTAGTTTTCCCATTGGTGCCGGTTATCCCAATGAACCTAGGCTTTTTTTGATAATCTTGAAATAGTCTATAAGCAAGCTCTATTTCACTAATAATCGGTTTCTCTGTTTTCGGGAACTGTTCGGGAGGGATTCCGGGACTCGCAATAATTACGTCTGCTTCGTCAACTGAGGTTATTATATGGTCCGGGAGTATGGAAATTTTTTGTTTTATGGCGTTACCTGTCAAACCTTCTCCAAGAACAGCAATATTCATGCTTTTGTCTCCATAAAGTAATATTTCCCCCCCATAGGCAGAGGGGAATTTATGAATTAAACCAACAAACCAATAAGTGAAAACACTATCGAAGTGAGCCAGAACCTGGTTACAACTTTGGTTTCCACCCAGCCTGATAATTCAAAATGATGGTGGATAGGGCTCATTTTAAAAATTCTTTTTTTAGTTAATTTAAAGGAGATAACTTGCATGATAACGCTCATTGTTTCAATCACAAAAATAAATCCGCAGAAAAATAAATTGAGTTCGGTATGTGTTAATAAGGCAATGGTCCCGAGAGTTCCTCCAATAGCAAGAGAACCGACATCACCCATAAAAACTTGGGCAGGGTGATGATTGAACCAGAGAAAAGCCATAAGTGCAGCTGCTATTAAGATACAGAAATAACTTATGGAGTGATTGCCAATATTAAAATTTAAGAAAGCAAAGGCCACGAATATAATTGCGCTCGTTCCAGCAGCTAATCCGTCAAGCCCGTCTGTAAGGTTAACTCCGTTTGAAGTTCCTGCCAAAACAGTAAACCCAAATAAGAAGAATAACAGCGGGTTGTTCAGGTTAAACATTAAGAAAAACGGGTGAAGATTGTTATACTCACCACTTTTTAACATATAGCTGATAATAAAGAGAGAAATAATTAAAATACCAAGCATTTTCTGCCAGCTTCTTAATCCAAGGTTCTTGCCCCGTAATTTTTTTAGAAGGTCATCCAGCAGACCGACACTCCCGAATCCGATGAATGATATGATGATGATAATTATTTTAGTATCAACTATCTGCATTGTGATGAGCATGCTTAGCAGGACTGTCGCTATGATAAATATTCCACCCATTGTCGGGGTGCCGTATTTTTTGAGATGGCTGGAGGGCCCATCTTCACGTATATTCTGTCGAAAATTTAATTTCTTCAGCGCTTTAATGCCAAAATAGTTGATTAAATATCCAATTGCTAATGTTACCAGTGTTGCTTTTATCATTGTTTAGCCTAATGATTTAACAAAGTTGCCAATTCTTTTTATGGCTTCTTTTAATAAGTTAATATCGGTAGCGTAGCAGCATCTGATATAGCCTTCGCCACAGGTACCAAAGGCGTTTCCCGGGACAACCGCTACTTTTTCCTGGTTGAGAAGCTGCATTGCAAATTCTTCAGAGGATAATCCCGTCGATTTGATCGAAGGGAAAGCATAAAATGCTCCGTCTGGAGTATTAATCTCAAAGCCTATTTCACGCATTCCGGAAATAAACAGGTTTCTTCTCTGTTCATACGATCGTTTCATGAGGTCGACTTCTTTTTGACAGTTGACAATTGCTTCCAGCGCAGCGTATTGGGACATAATCGGTGCGCACATCATAGCATACTGATGAATTTTTAAAGCTATTCCCACAACATCTTCAGGACCGCACATATAACCCATTCTCCAACCGGTCATCGCAAATGCTTTTGAGAAACCGTTAAACATAATTGTCCGTTCTTTCATGCCTTCCAGTGAGGCAATCGACACATGGTCTCCAATGTAAGTAAGCTCTGAATAGACTTCATCAGAAATGACCCATAGATCATTTTGTTTTGCCAAAAGTGCTATCTTTTCGAGTTCGTTTCGATCGATTGTAGCTCCGGTAGGGTTGTTCGGATAAGAAAGAAAGATAATCTTAGTGTTAGCAGTAATCTTTTCTTTAATCTGCTCAGCTGTAACTTTAAATTCAACGGACGAAGTGTCAACGGTGACAGGCTGTGCTCCTGCTAGCGACACGAGCGGGCTATACGCGACGAAAGACGGCTCAGGAATTATCACTTCATCACCTGGATTAAGAAGGGCCCGAAGCGTAATGTCGATAGCTTCACTTACACCTACAGTAATAATAATTTCATTTTCAGGATTATAATCGCAGTTGTACTTTTTGCCTAAATACTGTGCTATTTTTTCTCTGAGACTGAGCAGTCCCCAGTTAGAGGTATAGCATGTTTTTCCAAGTTCAAGCGTGTGGTATACCTCTTCCCGTATTCTCCACGGAGTTACGAAATCCGGTTCTCCAACACCTAATGAAATTATATCTTTGGCATTCATGACGAGATCAAAGAATTTTCTGATGCCGGAAGGGGGGATTGTCTCAGCGATCCTGGAATATTTATGTTTCATAAGGTTATTGCTAGCCTTTCGATCTCAGTTTTTTCAAAGGTAATCCCATTTTCTTTGTATTTTTTTAGAAGAAAGTGAGTCCTTGTGCTTTTTACATTTTCCAGGGTTGCCAACTTTTGGTAGACGAAAGACGCAATATCATTGAGGTTGGCGCCTTGAATTACAACAAGCAGATCATAACCTCCACTCATCAAATAAAGGGACTTAACCTCAGGGAAGCTGTAGAGCCTTTCTGCTATTGAATCAAACCCTTTATCTCTTTCAGGTTTTACTTGCACTTCAATAAAAGCTTCGACTCCTTGTACACTTCCCGAAACCTTTTCTTTATTAACTATAGCAGTGTATTTTACAATTACTTTATCTGCTTCCATCTGCTTAATATTTGTTTCTACCTCTTCTACGCTTATATTAAGCATAGTGGCAATTTCTTTTGAGGTTGTTCTCGAATCTTGCTCTAAAATATCGATAATCTGTTTTTTGATCAATTATATGCCTCCTTGTCCATGAAAGGACCAAAATAAAGAATAAAAAAATATCCGTCTCAACTTAAAAATACAAGCTGATGGAAGTAAAACAAACATTTAAATATGTGGCAGATTTATGCTTATTTTTATTGTAACATGAGTTATATTACGAGTCACTATTCAATACTTCATTACAAACTTCCAGTGCGTTGTAGGAACTTCTGACAAAAGGAGCACTGACAACTTTTAATCCCAGGGTTTTTCCAATCGACTTATAATCCTCAAAAATATCTGGATGGATATATTCGTGAACAATTACATTTTTTGATGATGGTTGTAAATATTGACCAATAGTAACGATATCTACTAGATGAGTTGAAAGGTTCTTCAAGGTTTCTTTGATCTCTTCGATAGTTTCCCCAAGCCCAACCATGAGACCTGATTTCGTGACGATATTGGGGAACATTTCCTTTGAATACTTCAGTAAGCGAAGGGACCTGTTGTAGTCAGCTTTGGACCGAACGAGCGGATATAGTCTCGGCACTGTTTCGATATTGTGATTGAACACATCAGGCTGGGCATCGAGGGCTATAGAAAGATGTGTGTAATTTCCTTGAAAATCGGGAGTGAGTATTTCGATCTTTATGGTGGAATCGTAGCTTTTAATTGCAGATATTATTTTTGCGAAATGGGATGCTCCGCCATCAGGGAGGTCATCGCGGGTAACCGAGGTGATAACAATGTATTTAAGGCCGAGTTTGACTATCGTGTTAATAAGATGTTGAGGCTCATCTTCTTCTGGTGTTTTCGGGATTCCTTTACTTACTGCACAAAAGGCGCAATTTCTTGTACAAACATCACCCAAGATCATAAAAGTAACAGTTTTCTTGCTGAAACATTCGCCTCTGTTCGGACATTTTGCACTTTCGCAAACGGTATGAATTGATTGGTCATCAATAATGGAACGGATTGTTTTTTGGTGGAGACCTTTGCTGGTTTTTGTTTTAAGCCATTCCGGGAGCTTACCCATAATTACCTTAACCTTGGTGCGCTTATTGATGTGTTGGTATGCCTATAATCAACTGATACGTTTCGAAATGAACCGTCAATCCACTTCATCTTATAACGAAGTGGAAATGGAGAATATAGAATAACATGTTTTGTGATTTTGTAGAATAATCAGTTAAACAGAGAAATGTATGGCTATCAATGTGCTAATTATGTGTTTTTTTTGATAAAATGATAATATGCACAATGAAAATAATAGGGATCATTCAGAGCCCAGGATCAATTATCTAAAATGGCCTACGACGAAAAGCCAGGGGACCTGTATTTTTTTGCAGGACTTTAATGCTAAACCGTCGAGGTTCTCTGCCTTAGCAGAATATTTGTGTAATAATGGTATCTATGGAGTAGCGCCGGATATATTATCCCCGGATATCCGTCATGACCGTGAAGTTATCCGAAGCAATGAGATAGAAGCAAGTTTTGAAAAAATTAATTTCTTAATTAACGAACACAAAAAAAAATACAAAGATACCCCGATTTTTTTATGCGGAGAAGGGTATGGTGCAGTTGTCGCTTTGTACTTCGCACAGGCTTTCCCTTCATTATTGTCCGGAGTGATTGTCTTGTCCCCCTTTTTCGATATTTCGTTTAATATAATAAAGAAGCTTTCAATAATAAGGGATTATTTTCTCCGTCCTCAAAAAAGTTTTTGTTTTCCAATCAAAACGTCTATGGTTACCAAAGATCAGTGGTATCTGGACGCACTCAATGAAACTGGGGAGAAAGAATATTGGTATAGCGCGAAATTTTGGGGGGAATTTGCTCTCATGTCTAAGCAGGTTCTTTTCAAGAAGAAGAAAATTAAGACGCCAGTGTTTTTCTTGCTCGCCGATGATGATCTTTTGGTCGATAATAAGACTGCGAATAATTTTTTTCAATCATTGCAAGTGTTGGATAAAAAGATCAATTCGTATCCGGAATTCCATGCCCTGAGTGTTCCAGTTGATAGGGATACCATCTACTCAGATATTTCCGAATGGATTGTTAGTAGAAGTTTAATATTTTAGGAATTTCGCTTATAGCTTTAATGAAAATAATAATTTCTAATAGGTCGTTGAGAAAAAGGGACCTTATTTACGCAATTATCTCCAAGTATAGCAGAAGAGTGTTTTTAGCTTATTTGCTTATTCTAGTGTTTTATTATCGATGCAAGTAAGTCGATGCTGCTAATGAACCCAGTAAGAATATGTTCATTATTCACAACAAATATTGCGTCAAGATTATTTCTTAGTAATAGATTGATTGCCTTGATTATTTCGTCGTTTTCATAAACAATGGGAAGTCCCGTATGCAAATAATTAGAAACTTTTTTTTCTTTCATAGTACGGAGTAAGTCTTCCAGATCAGCTGAATGATTGATTTGCCCTGGTTGCAATGCTTCATAAATGTTAGTAGTGCTGACTGATCCAATTACTTTATTTTCATTATTAACTACAGGAATTGTGGACCGCTTATGTCGGAAGAGAACTTTTATGAGGTATTCCATCGAGGTATCTTCAAGTACAGAGGTAATATCCCTGGTCATATAATTTTTAACTTTCATTTAACCCTCCCTTTTTATTATTGAAACTCGGTTAATATTATTATTGATAATTTTGGGATTTGTAACAAATTTCGATAGAGATTCAGCATTGGTAAGGCCAGCAGCCGAGGCATATTTAAGTGCATCTTCAATCTCCATGTTATTGACGAGAGCATAAGTAAGACCACCAATAAGCTGGTCGCCGAAACCAAAAAGGTTCGCTATTTTAAGATTGTTGAACGTGACTTCGTACTGGCCCTGTCTCGTGATGTAGAAAACCTGTCCATTGGTCATTTTCGAAAAGATGACGATTTTAATGTTTTTGTGCTTTGTAAGAACTATCTGTCCAAGATCAAAATAATCTTCTCTTGTTTCAGTTTTATGGTCAAGAAAAGTATAGTCACTTCGAAGGTCAGGGTAAACAATTGTTGGTCCGGCTTCTATTCCTTTGAGTAACGGTGTTTTTAGTGTGTTAAGGATAACCGGTACCTTTTTTGCGTTGGAAATATTGATAAGTTTGGCATAGAAATCAGGGTCGGTCCCCGGTGGAATACTCCCTGAGATTATTATGTATTGCGAAGAACTAACGACCAGGCTGAATCTTTTTAGAAAAGTATCAAGATCTTCTTCAAGTATCGGGTTTCCTGGCTCGTTAATGACGGTTAGCGTATTGCTTTTTGTATCAAATATAGAAAGATTTGTTCTTGTATTTCCAGCCCCGTAGATGCAATTAATCGTAATGCCTTCTCTTATGACCAGATCTTCCAGTAATCTCCCGGCATGTCCTCCGATAATGCCCATTGCCATGGTTTTGATCCCCATTCGCTGGGTGAAAACAGCAACATTTATACCTTTTCCACCCGGCGAAGAAATTACTGTGTCGATTTCTCCATCCATAAAAAGTCTGGAAAAATCACCAAGTCTGTGGAGCTTACTTATAGTAAAATTAGATATCGTATATATCTTATCTAAAGCCGGGTTTAGTGTAACAGTCGTTATCACAGTGGAACCTCTATTTACGATTATTTTACAGAAAGTATGAAACAAATTGAAATAACTGTCAAATTATTTATAAATGAAGGATATTTCACAGAAACGCAACATTCGACATGAAAATGTTATGTAAATCTATGTTTGAACTACATAATGCACGGGTATAGTAAGTAATGAAAGGAGAGATTAATATTTAGTCATTGCTACCTTTGAAAAAAAAATATATTATATGTATCGCTAAATTAATATGGTTGTATCCTCATGCTTTTATTAATCCTTGAGAATTAACAAGTAATAAAATGTTTTTGTTAAAGAAAACAATCATAAGTATAGCTAAAAAATATAAGTAAACAATGGCAATATTATAAATATAAAATATGTATTTGATTTAATGTTTTGTTTTTGCTATAATTACTGGCAATAAAAAATGCAAATGTAATGAAATCATTTTGATGACGATACGATATATTAATAGTAATGGTATTTTGTTACTTGATTTTGATAAGGTATGTGAAAGGAGGGGCTAGCTGGAGAAATAGATTCTTGACGTTTTTAGATAATCGCGACTGTGATGTATGAAAATATATTTTAATTATTAAAATAATTATATTGAAAGGTGGGAATAGTACATGAAAAAAATACTATTTATGGTTTTAGCTTTAATGCTTATGAGTTCAGCAGCCTTCGCTGCAAACTATGGTTTGATTGGTATTCAGGCAACAGTTGCCGATACCACAATATTGAAAGTAAATACTGTTTCAGGGGGACAGGCGCCTACATTAAATGCCCTTACAGTCAATGCGACTACAATAATTGTTACAACAGCAACCAATATTGCTTATTCGACAAACAAATCATCATGGCAGCTATTCGTTATGAATGCGAGTCACGTTGCGGCTACAACAAATGCTGATGAAAACGTTAAAATCGATGGTCTGGTTGATTACTCACTTGGAAATATGGGAGTTGATTATTCCGGATCACAGCAACCTCTTGGTGTAACCGTTAGCGCAACTCTACCAACAAACACCGCTGCGGCTGCATGGTTAAATGTAAAGGATAGTCAATACTGGCCATGGTACAAAGTTGGCGTTGCAGCACAACAAGATCCATGCTGGAAGGCAGATGGGACAACGTGGACTAAAGGTTCAGCTACACTTGCTGATTCTGCACGTCAAATTGCATCTGGTGAACAACAGCTAACAGAAACCACAATAAAAGCTTGGTATCGACTCGGTTTTACAGCAACAACAGCTCCGGCTACCTGGACAGCTGTTTTACAATATAGTTTACAAACACAATAATAGGTATTTTTAGCCAGGTATTCTCCGGTTCTTGCCGGAGAATACCTGAAACCTTTAAAATCAAACTTATTAAGTTGTCGGGGGACTTAATAAGTTTGAATAAAAACTGATAGCAAATATAGGGAGTAGTTAATGAAAGTCATTAGTGCAAAAAGTACCTGTTTAGTAGTTAGTGCTATCTTTCTTTTGTGTAGCACCTCTGCTCTTCACGCATTAAGTGTCCATCCCTCGATGATAGAAGTCGAAGTCCTGCCTGGGGAGACAACGACTACTAGTTTTTATATTAAAAATAACTGTGATGACGATGTTATCGTGAATAATGGAATCACTGCATGGCGCTTTGATCAAAACCAATCGGTCGTATTCACCGAAGAAGAAGTATCTTGGGTTCAAATCGACTCTTTTGTAGATCTTGAGGTTTCTCCGAATAAGACAGTCAAAAAAACTATTGTTATAAGTGCTCCTTCAGATTTTGTTGGGGAGAAAAAGATCTACCTTTCATTTACCGAACGGGCGCCAGGGTCTCCTTATGTTAGCGAGATAAGGGTTCCAGTATATATGATGAGTGAAGAAAATAAAAAAACGGATGTACGAGTTACTAGTTTTAATATAGCGGCAACGCAAGCAGCTGGTTTAGCATCAACCAATGTTTCTCTCAGTACGACAATTATTTTAAAAAATTATGGGAATGTTCATATGAGACCAGAAATATATTTACGGTTAAAGAGTGTGGCAGACGGGAAGTACCTGCTTGATGATCAGGGAAAAGATACTTTTTTAATTGCGAAAGATTGGCCTGTTTTCCCTGAGGCCGACAGGATAATCCAGATGACGTTACCGAACATCGAGGATTTTAATCACGGAAAATATTTGGCGGAGATTAACGCTCAATATGAGTATCTTTCTAGTAAAATTAAGTCAGAAACTAAAGTCTTTGAGGTGAATTTGTGATTGGCAAAAAAATAAAGTCATTACTGTTATTAGCCTTGTTTCTCGTTATTACCTGTAATAGCGAGGTTTTTGCTGCGAATTACGGGCTTATTGCAATTCAAGCTAGTATTGTCGAAGTATTTAACGGTATTCTGAATTTTGAGTCTCGTGATAGTTGGTGGGATGCATCCTCCTCCGGTGCAACAATCAATCACTCGATAGTAGCTGGTGGTGCCGAAGCAACTCAGAAAGCACTGGAGATAACGTATACGAATCCTTCTGATGATTCATGGTCGATAGTTGGCAAGAATCTGAGTAGCACGATCGATATGACTCTTTACGAGTCGGTTTCTTTTTATGTTAAAGGTGACATTAATTGTCTACAGCAACTATCTTTTGTATTAGCAAATGATGCACTAGGTAGTAACTATGAAGCGAAAATCAATCCATTTATAAATCCGAGCAATTACAATCCGAACTTATTCAATAGGATAATAATACCTTTTGATGCATTTAGAGCATCGTCAGGTGCAAGTAGAATATCAGATTTTGTTAATTTATTGAAAAATACCAATGCAGTACAATTTAAAAACACAGGTGCCGGTTCAGGTACTTTTACTGTTGATGAAGTTAATTTTAATTTAACTCTAAATCCTCCGTATATTCCTGCTTTTGTGATGCCTGTAGATTACAATCTCGCAAGTAAAGATGCCTGGAAAATTGTTGGTATTAATTTGAAAGATGTTACTTTGTATAGCGACATCGAGGATAAAACCGAATATTGGTGGCAAGTTACTAACTCAGACATAAATGGTAGTAACCCAAATGTCGACATTGTCGCAATGAATAATTACAAATCAATAACGGTGTCGCTAAAGGGTGACGTCGAGCAGTTCAAGAATATCTTGATGGTACTGGCGAACGATACGATTACCTCATACAACAACTATGGAGCAAATATTTATGATTGTATCGATAAAGACAGCTATAATGCCAATGGTTATAATCAAGTCGTGATCCCGTTCAGTGACTTTAGGCCGATGAATAGTATGGAAACCGCCATAGATTTTGGAACAATATTAAGTAATATAAAAGCAATACAGTTCAGGATAGAAGGGCAAGTTTCAGGCTCCTTTATCGTCGATAACTTAGGGTTCGATGTTGCGCAGAATCCACCGTATGTGCCGACCCTGAACTTGAATTTTGCTGGCAAATACGATTTTGAGAAAGACAGAAGCAACTGGTGGTGGGATACAGCAGCCTATGGCGCGACTATCAATCATAATATTGTCTATGAAGGTGCCGACGGGACAATGAAGTCATTCCAGATTAATTATTCCAATACGTCTGACAGTTCATGGTCAATTATTGGTCGAGCTCTAGGAACTGCGGTAACTCCAACCGTCGACCTTTCGATGTATAATGTGATGCACCTCTATGTAAAGGGCAACAAAGAAGAAGTCGGTCGGTTGAAATTGATCATCGCTAATGATGATGTTACTAGTTATAACAACTATTTCGTTGATTTAAGTCAAGTAGTGACGGATTCTGTTAATAATTCTACTTTTACTAGAATATCGATCCCGCTAAGCAGCTTCATGCCTCAAGGGCTGTTTGGTAATCTTGTTTCAGTTAAAGACCTCTTAGCTCAAGCAAAAACAATTCAGTTCCGAGTTAATGGTAGTGGGGCTGGAAACATATATTTCGATGAGCTGTCATTTGATTATGATGCTAACACTCCGCCGATCCCAACAACCTTTAACTTTATGCAATCATTTGACATGGAATCTTACGGTGAATACTGGTGGTCCGGAGCGGATTCTCCTTCTTCTGAAGCTACAATAAATGCTTGGATATCCAATAATGGTGTTGATGGGTCGAAAGGGCTAAATATCGCATACAATAGTACTGATGACGCGAATTGGATGATGGTAAGCAGGCCATTTGCTAACAGCAATGTTGCAGTTGATCTTAGCCAATACGATACTGTAACTTTATATGTTAGTGGAAATTACGATAGTATGTGTCAGGTATCGGTAGCTCTTGCAAATGATGATTTAACGCTCGGTAACAACTATGAAGCATTCTTTGTAGAACATATGGACCCGGATACTTGGATTAATGGTCAGTTTAATCGAGTTGTTCTTTCCTATAGTGATTTTAGATTGAATGGGGATTTTGGAAATATAGTTCCGATTGAAGATTTAATTAAAAATATACTTGCTTTTCAATTTAAAGTTTATAATGCGGGCAAAGATAGGTTTACTGTTGATAATATCTCTTTTGAAACAGATCAAACTTCGCCGATGTTACCTCAATTCAGTGCCGATACCCTGATTTTCACATCAGATGATATTGCTGCAAGTAACACAGGTATTAGTGCCTTATCAGTAGCTACGAAGAAGGATACATTTAGGAGCATCTTTAGTAAAGTTGCGAAAGCAAAATCTACTAAAGAAAAGGTATCTATTTCCAAGACTGCTTTCGAGGAAGAAATCGTAACGGGTTCCATTGTGAAGCTTGGTCCTAACGGCATTCACTTTGTAATCCCTATTATCGAAAAAGGCATAGTTGTGATATCTGCGGACTCTGAACCTAAGATTTGGCTAGAGATGTCAAAAGACCATCAGAAGATATATGCTAACGCTGCTAGCGTGAATATTGTTAATAATATAATAAGAGGAGTTATTCCGATTGATTATAGCTTAGCAGTTGGTACAGGAAACCTTTATTTTGATACTTCGTGTATAGTTGATTTAGCTGGGCATACTGCTCAGTACGTTAGTAGTGACAATGGGACGGTAATTAGCTTCGCATCTATAGTATATGCAGCGGAGCTAAGGGCCCCGACTATTAATGCATTTGCTACGAGTTTTGATAAATTGGATCGAAGGGTCCCCTTCGGCAATACTATGACTCTAACTATAAATGTTTCTGACGATACAGGAGTGGATAGTACTTCACTTCCAATTATAACGTGTGTTGATATCTTAGGAGTAACCGAGCAGTTTGCTGTTAGATTGGAATCCTCCGGAGTTAAGAATGCCGTATGGGTGGCAGAAACAGAAATAGGCAATTTAATGAATACTGGTATTGCAAAGATAGAGATTCGTAATATCAAAGACATTTTCGGTAATGAACTTGTTAATAATTCGCAGGCATTTGTAATAACCTCAATAGTAGACAGTCCTCGATCAGCTTCAGATCTTTATGTCAACGATAAAGTGGTAGTTACTGGGGATTATATCTCGAATGAAGTTCGAGAAGTGAAGGTTGGTTTTGTTGATGATGTTTTCCTGACAACTTACAATGTGCTAATCCAAGATTGGAAGAACGATATTGTAACTGTATCAGGAATAGTAGCATTCCCAACAGCATCAATTGTGGCTACTGCATCATATGTCTTCAATCCTGCTATAACTCTTGCTCCGGGAAGATATTCTATTCTTGTCCAGGCGAATGATTTATCGACGTCGAGCATAGTAGTTCAGGTTAGTTTCCTGGTGTCAGGGGAAACGGTAACTAAACTTTTATCTGCGCCGAATCCTTTTAATCCTAACAAGGGAAGTGCTTATATTAGTTATTACCTAAGTCAGCCGGCGGATACGGAACTAAGGGTTTACTCAATTAGTGGTGAGTTATTATTTAATATGGAAGCATCGAAAGACGAACCGGGAGCTCAAGCTGGATATAATGAGATAATTTGGAATGGTAGAAATAAATTCGGTGAAGTTGTTTCGAATGGTGTCTATCTCGGATATCTCATAATAGATGACGGCAAGCATAAAACAAAAGAAAAAGTTAAGATAGCAGTTTTGAAATAATATTTAACATTTTAAAATAAAAACAAAAAGGCAGGTAGTTTTACCTGCCTTTTTGTTTTTATTTATGAAAAATCTGGTTTATCCCCACCTATATAATATTGATAAAGTATTATATGTCGTTTTGTTTATGGTATGTTGCCAAAAGAAAAATATCATGGTATATGTACTATTATTTTACCTTCGCATATAGTGGGATAGTTACTTTGATTTAAAAAATATGAAATAATCATTTTTTATTTACGATAAATTTATGTAAGAGAGATGTTTAAAAAGGTTTGTAAATAGGGGAGAAAAAATGAAAAAGCTACTTTTAATATTAACACTACTCACATTTGCAAACGTAGGTTATGCGAAGGATTATTCAAATGCCGGCGCATTTCTCGAAAAGGGTGCCGGTGCAAGGCCTCAGTCATTAGGAGGAGCCTTTACAGCCCTCAGCAATGACGCCCATGCAACAATGTACAATAGTGCAGGGCTTGCCCAAATAAAAAACATCCAATTTGATTCAATGTACACAAAACTATATGGAGATGTCGACCAGACTTATTTCGGCGGAGTAATTCCAATTGGAGATAATGCAGGTTTAGGTATTACGTATTTTTCTGCTGGAGTTGCAGGAATAAAAGAAACAACGTTAGACCAGATTGGCAGCCAGTTTAGAGCTACGGAAACTGGCAAGAATTTTGATTATGGGGCTAAGGCGATTATGATCGGATATGGAGTTAACGTTCTTCCTTCATTAGCCTTAGGAGTAACAACCAAATATATCAATGAAAGTATGTACAATAAACAGGCAACCGGTTTTGGCATGGATATAGGCTTCCTTTACAATCCGTTTGAAGATCTGAAAGTTGGCGTTAATCTTCAAAATGTAGTAAAGCCGGCTCTGAGATGGGATACCGAAAGTAATAATACTGACACTATCCCTTTTAAAGCTACCATTGGAGTTTCCCAGAAAATAAATGATTTTACATTGCTTTATGATGCGACGCTTCGCAATAATCGTAAAATGGGGTATGGACTAGGTGTCGAATACAATTATCAGAATTTATTGTCATTTCGTGGGGGCTTAAACAATTCTGCGTTAACATTTGGAGCTGGAATCAAATATGACGTGTTTAATTTTAATTACGCATATATGGGATCTCCTGATGGAGTGCTTGAGAATAATAATTCTTTCTCTTTCGGATTAAGCTTTGATAGCGTATCCATTGATAAATCAACTGGGCTTGGAGCAACTCTTCCACAAAAAGACGAGATGGTAAAATTGGATGTCGTCTCATCAACAGTAATTAAGCCTGCCGGGCTGGATGTTAAGTTTTCCGATATGGAAGATCACTGGGGCAAGAAGGCTGTAGAAGATATGGCTAGCTTAGGAGTAGTAAATGGCAGGCCTGATGGAAACTATGATCCGAATGGAATCATTAAAAAATCTGAAGCTACAAAAATAGTTTTACTAGCACTAAAATTGAAACAAAAAGCCGGAAATGCAGAGTTCTCAATAAAATTGAATAAAGATGAAAAAAATAATCATATACCAATAAGAGTGGATATCTATAATAAAGATGGAGTTTTAGTAAAGAATATTAATACTATACTTGATGTAAATACTTCAGAAAAAAAATTAGTTTGGGATGGCACTGATAAATCAAACAAAGTTGTAGAAGATGGAGTTTATAAAGTTAAAGTTGTGGTAGAGAATCCGTATGAAGAGATGAATACAGCAAAAGAGCTTCATGTAACAACTGAATACATCAATATTAAAGCAAACGACAAGACGAATACCCGGTTTAACGATGTAAGCTCTAGTCACTGGGCATCAGGTATAATTCAGGAAGCTGTAACTTTAGGTGTAGTTAATGGTGAATCTGCTATGTTATTTAAACCGACTAAACCATTCACAAAATTAGAGTTGGTAGTTGCGATAGCGAAAGCGTTGAAAAAAGAGGGTTACCAAGCCGAAGAAAATGTTGAGATATCCTATAAAGATGCTGTATTGATCCCTCATAAATATGATGAATTTATAAAAATATATATTTCAGCATTAGGTGCTGGTGGAGATGAAAAAGGCGCATTAAATCCGAATAAGAGGATTAACAGAGTAGAGGCTGCGACTATATTGGCGAGGTATCTTAGCACAAACAAGGTATTCGATACTGAGGCAAATGCTGATTTAAATAATAGGGAAGTCGTCAACATTGAGAGCTCAATAATTACTCAGAATATCTCTTTGGAAGTATATAAGACAAAAGCTAATAAAGTAATAATTAAAGGTAGTGCCCAGGGTATTAAGGGACTTATTATTGATGGGAAAAAGACCAGTATAAATTCTTTACGCTATAAGTTATTTGCAAAAGTAGATTACGCAAAAGATAAAGAAATAGTTATAACTGCAATTGATAACAATGATAAAGAAGTAGAAATTATAGTCAGCTTTTCTCAAGGGAACATAATTGTTCAAGGAATGGCAAATAAGGGTCTTGTAGTGGCAGTAAATAATAAGTCTCTATATATAAAGCCAACCGGGCAGTTTTTCTCTAAAGTTAAGAATAGTGGGAATCCGAATACGATACTTAAAGTGATAGTTAAAGATAGCTCAAAAAACTCTTCACTTGCCGGATTATAAAAATCTATTTACAATATATCAGAGCATTTTAATGGGGTTTGATTAATCAAACCCCTTTTTATATCTTTTTCATTTATGGGCCGGTTGACTTTAATAATGATTTTTTAAGCTAGCCAACAAGCTATTTTTGGATTCTATGAAAATCTAATACAAATTGAAATTGCAGGAGGTATGTTAGATGAGAGTTCTGGTTGTAGGAAGTGGCGGGCGAGAACACGCTATAGTATGGAAGCTCGCTCAAAGTCCTATTGTAAAAGAAATTTATTGTGCTCCCGGCAACGCAGGAACTTCAGAGATTGCGAACGCCGTAGCGATTAATGCAGATGATATTGAGGCTCTTCTTTCTTTTGTTAAAGAGAAAGCCATTGATCTGACTGTTGTAGGCCCTGAAATTCCTTTGATTAACGGGATTGTAGACACTTTTAACGCTGCTGGTTTGAATATAATTGGACCAAATAAGGATGCAGCTCAGCTCGAAGGTAGCAAAGTGTTCTGTAAAAATATATTGAAAAAGTACAATATTCCGACAGCTCAGTTCGAATCGTTTTCTGATGCTGCTTCTGCTAAATCTTATATTAAGCAAGTAGGCGCCCCTATTGTTGTCAAGGCTGATGGAGCTGCTGCAGGTAAGGGTGTTACCGTTGCAATGACAGTTGAAGAAGCCCTGGATGCTGTGAATAAGATGATGGAAGAAAAGATTTTCGGGGAAGCTGGGAACAATATTGTTATTGAAGAATTTTTGCAGGGAGAGGAAACCTCCATACTGGCTTTTTGTGACGGTATTACTATTCTTCCTATGGCAAGTGCTCAAGATCATAAAAGGATATTTGACAATGACGAAGGACCCAATACCGGTGGAATGGGCGCGTATTCCCCTGTTCCTATCGTGACAAGCGAGCTTGAATCCGAAATACAGGAAACGATACTTAAACCTACTATTGATGCGTTACGAAAAGAAGGTATCTTATTTCGCGGTATATTATTTGCCGGATTGATGCTTACTAAAGATGGACCAAAAGTGATCGAGTATAATGTAAGATTTGGAGATCCCGAAACACAAGTAGTCTTGCCAAGAATGAAAAACGACTTAGCTGAAGTGTTTAATGCGATTATTGAGAATAAACTTGCCGATATCAAATTATCTTGGGATACAAAGTTTAGTGTTGGTGTTGTAATGGCCGCTCAAGGTTATCCGGAAAACTATGCAAAAGGAATGAAGGTATATGGCCTAGACACATTTAAAAATATCCAGGATACTTTTGCCTTTCATGCCGGAACAGAAATTAAGAATGGCAACGTCGTTACTAATGGAGGAAGGGTATTTAATATTGTGGCTCTTGCTTCTACATTAGATAAAGCGATTGATAAAGTATATTCAGATATTTTGAACATTTCTTTTGCTGGTGCATATTATAGACGAGATATTGGTGCAAAAGGATTAAAGTGAAGCTATTAATTGCTACTAAAAATAATCATAAATCTATGGAAATCCGTGCTTTTTTCGAAGGGAGCGGTCTTGAGCTGGAATCTTTATTAGATTACCCAGAAATTCCAGAAACTATCGAAGATGGAAATACATTTGAAGAAAATGCGATAAAAAAAGCTAGAGAGTGCATGCAGCAAACCGGGATATTAACTCTCGCAGATGATTCCGGATTAGAAGTTGATATTTTAGGAGGAAAGCCGGGGGTTCTCAGTGCTCGCTTTGCAGGTCCGGGTGCTTCAGGTGAAGAGATGTGTAAGAAGATCATCGACCTAATGTCCGGTGTTCCATGGGAGAAGCGTACGGCTAGATTTCGTTGTGTTATAGCTATTGTTTGTGGTGATAAATTAGACTTGGCTCAGGGAACTGTTGAAGGCTATATTCTTAATGAACTAAATGGTGAAGGCGGATTCGGCTATGATCCGATTTTTTATTATCCCCCTCTCGACAAAACGTTAGCTCAAATAGATTTGTCTGAAAAGAATAAAATAAGCCATAGAGGACAAGCGTTAACTAAAGCAAAAATGTTGCTTGAAAAATATAAGACAATAAGCTAGAATGTTTAGGCTTATCATTTAATATGTTTTTTCGGGGCGTGGCGCAGCTCGGTAGCGCACCTGTTTTGGGAACAGGGGGCCGCTGGTTCAAATCCAGTCGCCCCGACCATTTTAAATGTATAAGCAAGTTTAATCCTTAAAATTTATTTCTTTAGATTTTAATAATTCTATTATTTCCATATAATATGATTGGCAGCTTGTAGGGAATATCTCCAAATCCATTTGATTCTCGATAGATCAAAACGATAATTATCTATTTCTTAAATCCACATAATTCTTTTCAAATTAAAATGTTTTGACGATGATTACTATATTTTTACTTCGGCAAAAGCTTATAGAATAGTTCAATTATTCTTCTAATTATTAGCTTTAAAAATTTTAACATTCAATAAAACTAATTCTCACTTAAAACTTAAAAAGACATCTCCTAGGTGCCGTCCTCAATAAACCATAATCAGTCGATACAAGTCGTTGGGCATATTTCCCCGATAGATTTTTACAGCAGTTATAATTAGCTGCTTATGTAAGCCTTTACCCCTGGATTTTGAAAAAATCGATTCATTTGGGGGCGAGAATAAGGGTTATAATAAAGCCTTTTTTTGTGTGATTGGTTAAATCTTTGATAAAATTAAGATAGGTGATGAGTTTAACGATAATTTTATTATCAATTTCATATTGGTTTAAGTAGATAAGCAGCTGATAGTGGACATATATGTTAAAAAGTGTCTTTCTAATTATTTTTTTTGTTTTAAACCTGATCTTTTTCGTCGGCGGTTCTCAAGCGCTTGATGCGGGTCAGCCTGGAGCTTTATTCTCATACGGAGCAGATGCAAGGTCTTTTGCAATGGGGAGAACGTATGTAACAAATAGTAAGGATGCTTCATCTGTTTATCGCAATCCTGCTTGTTTAGTAGATGTACCAAAAATGTCTTTCCTTTTTATGTCAGCCTCAATGTTCCAAGCTTACTCTTATTCTGTTCTCTCATTTGTTTATCCCGGGTTATACGAAACGTATGGAGGAGGGCTAATCAATTTATCTGATTCAGTCGGATTTATAAAAACAGATAAAGACAACAATAATATAGGTTCATTTAATGATAAGAGTAGTGCATTGTGCCTTGGCTATGCCAAACAATTTGATCATAAATTGTCTTACGGTATTGGATTCAAAATGTTTAATCGAGAGTTGGATGTTAGCTCTGATTCTTTTTTTGTTTTTGATCTAGGCTTAAATTATAAGATTTTAGATAAAATGACTATAGGCGCAGTACTTAATAATATTTATGTGATGAATAATGCTCCTTCGATGACTGCAGATACTATCCCTATGGTATGGCGTGGTGGCATTAGTTACGCTGATAATGACTGGATAATTGCCTATGATATCACAGATTCCTTTGATCAGTGGTATTTAGGGGCGGAATACAAGCTGTTGGATATGCTTTATCTTCGAAGTGGGATTAATTATAACGAACTCACTTTTGGCATAGGTATAGAATATCTGATGTTTAAGTTCGATTTAGCGTTAGGTAAACAAGAGACCATAGGCGATACGATGAAATTTTCTATGGTTTTAAACTTTGGTGACGATAAAAAAGAGGTTATTAAGAAAGAGTGTGATAAACTTATTCTTGAGGGTTCTATGTACCAGGAAAGAGGTTTTTACAATTTATCCAGGCAATCTTATAGCTCCGCGGGAACTATTGCAGAGCTTACTGCCGAGATTAAAGAGCAAATAGAGAAATTGGATAATATTTTAAAACTGAAAACATATTCGCTGGCGGATGAAAAGCAAGCGTGGGAGCACATTCAGAAAGCCAGGGAATTGTTGAAGGCTGACAGGGTCATGGATGCTTATAATGAAGCGAAAAATGCAGAAAAGTATATGCCGGCAAACCGCTCGATAATGGAATTGCTTAAATTTATAGAGAATTCTTTGGAAAATCAGTATTAGAGAATAAATAAGGGGGATTATTGTTTGAAGTTATTAAAACGGACAATTATCGCTGTAATAGCGTTGATATTCATAATGGCTCAAGCTACCATAGGTGATGTTGTTGTAACGAAGGCCGAAAAATCGGAAACGTTTGTTCTCAAAGACATATCTGAAAAAGATCCTTATGCCAAAGAAATATATTATTTTGTTACAAACAAGCTCCTCATCCCTAATAAAGGTAATTTATTTAATTCAGACCGTTTAATCAATAAAAGCCAATTCATTACATTTATCGTTTCTTTAACAGATAAAGATGATAACTATAAGTATTCCAACTTTTTTGTTGATGTGCCTGAAGACTATAGTGCAGCTCCGGCTATATGCAGAGCTGTTAATCTGAAATTAATTGGTGTTCCCGACAATAAGAAATTTTATCCAAAGTCATTCATCGAGGAAAAAGAAGCCGCTGAAATAATCAATAAATTGTTGGTTTTTCCAAAAAATTATTATAACGGTAGCGCCAATCTGGCCTCTGGATCTTCTCCGTTAGAAGATAGGATCTATTTGTCTCGGGGAAAAATGGTTGAAATGCTGTCAAATACAGATAGATTTAGTGACAAAATCGCTAAATTCAAGAACGAATTTAAATTTCCGAAGAGAGAGGCTAATGTTTTTATCAAGAATAAATTATTGGATGATAGCGTTAGTAAATACTTGAATACAAAAAAATCTGAGGATTTAATAAACGATGTTCACAATATTATCAAACAGAATGATTTTGATGAAATAATTGAAGAGAAATTAGCAAGGGCCTTAAAATATATAAACGAGTGGAAGTTTTATGATGCTGTTAAAGAATGCAATGAAGTTTTGGATGTAGACCCTAAAAATGTAGCGGCGTTAATGAGAAGAGGGTCCGCTAATTTTTTGCTGGATAATTTTGATAAGGCAAGACAAGACTGGAATAACGTCCTGAAAATCGATCCTGATAACAAACTGGTGAGAGAATTTCTTCAGCATGAGGGCAGACAACAGGACCGTGCTTTTATTGGAAAACAAACAGAACTGGAACAGACATTGGAAACCAGGTTACAAAATGTTATCAGAAAAAAGTTGAATATCAAAGATATCGTTGTTTTATTAAAGCTGGATATCGGTATTGATCTGTTTTCCCCAATTCAGGAAAAATCATTATTGCCTGGTGTTCCTATTCAATCGACCAATTTATATGACAAATATTTTATTAAAGATGTAAATGTATATATTACTGTGCCAACTGATATCGATAGTAATAAAGAGAAGAAAATCGTTGGTATTGTGAATGGTTTTTTTGATTTTCCGGTAAAAATGAATAAAAATTTGTTCATAACTAAAGATAAAATTAGTGACGAATCTATGTCTTCTGTCGCAGATAAATTCTTTAATAATAATCAAAATATCCAGGAAGAACTTAATCGAAATTTAAAGTTGGTGGAAGACAGGCTATCGAAAAATGAAGAAATAGCTTACAGAGTTCGAAAGGACACTGTTCTCGACGTACAAAATATAGTTGATAAGTTTAGGGCAGAATACAAGAGTGTCTCACAAACGGGGGATTTTTCGGATTCACAATCTAAAAAGTCGCTGGCATTAGGAATCAACCATTATGTTTCTATAGCTAATACTGCTGCAATCATTGTAGTTATTTTATTGATAGGCGTTTTATTCAGGAAATCTTTATCGGTAGTTTCCGATGGTGTGACTAAAATGGCTGATAAATCTGGAGCAGCTTCGTCAAGCGCGCTAACTCTTGGGGCTGGATATGGAGCAAGCGAGGGATCGAAAGATGCTGGTTCGGGACCGATTGGAGCGGCAGCGTCCATTGATTTGACATCGAATTCATTTGTCGGATTTTTTGCATTTGTTAATGAAGGGAATATTTTTAAGCTAAGGAATTTGCTCAAGTCAGAATATGAACAGGGACAAATCGATCTAGAAAAAATATCAATAATTTTATCTTATTTATCGCCGTCTATGGCTAATATTATTCTGTCTCAGTTATGCCATTTAGAGCAAGCAGAAGTACTTTCATATTTGGTTTATAGTAACCAATATAGTAAAGAAGAGATAGAGTTTCTGGACACGCGTATAAGGGAGAAACTATCAAGCCTTGTTGGTGGAAGAGAAGTTGTCCTTGGGCTTCTTAATCAGATAAGGGACAACGACAAGACTGAGCTTACTAAGGTTATGGCTGAAAGGTTCCCGGATGTACTTGAAGAGATCAGAGATATGATCCTGTTATTCGAAGATCTGTTGCTGCTGGACGACACCGCACTCCGTCAGATCTTTTCCGTTGTTGATCCCTATATAGCAGCAGCAGCGATTGTTCATATTGATAACACTGACAGTGAGCACATTAGGAGCATTCTGACAGAAGGTATGCGTGATATGGTCAATCAGGTAATTGAGCTTAAGAGCAAAACGATTACTAATATTGAAGTAATAGATGCACAGGAACAAGTTGTCGGAGTTGCTAAACACCTAAGCAAGCAAGGTATAGTTACGTTAATCAAAAAGAGTTTTGGCCATATCGGTAAAGCAAGCCAGGAGGATATTGATGCGTTCATTCGTAATGCTCTGCCCGGAGGGGTCCCAGGTTCTCTATTGATAAGCGATTCTGTTGATGCTGAAAAAGTTATAGCTAGTATCGAGAACAGTAAATAATTCGAGGTCATGGTGTACGGATGGGTAGAATTATTATTAATTATTTTTTTCTTATTACTGTATTATCGATGTGCAGTTGTAATTTTTTGAATGCAGAAACTATTACCCTGCTGTTTACCTCTAATATCAACGGGAAATTAGAATCGTGTAATTGTTCAACAGAAGCGAATGGCGGACTAGAGTTGCTATTGCCTCTTGTTGAAAAAGAAAGGGAACGCAATCCTAATTTAGTAATAGTTGATAACGGAGGAACTTTTTTACCTGATAATAGTGCAAAAAACAAGTATGTTGCAGCCGCTATGAACTTATTTAAATATGATGCAATTAACCTGGATGTGCCGGCAGATAACCAGGTACGTGAACTTCCTCTTGTATCCTCTGTTCAATCAGGTGCACAAACCCAGAAATACATTTCGGTTAAGAAATCCGGAGTCACTATAATCATTCTCGGGGTTGCTGCTGATAAGCAATCTGCATTCGAGACGTATTTGTCAGGGCACTTTAGTGTACAAAAAAAATCAGCTGACCTGACAGTTTTATTATCCCAGCTTTCTAAAAAAGAGAATATTGAAATCGCGAAGAAATTCCCTTGGATTGATATTATTGTCTCCAGTGAAAGTGAGTATCAGAATTCTTTTACAGTAGGGCAGACACATTTTGTATCAGCAGGAAAAGATGCTCAATTCCTTGGAAAGATGGTTTTTAGCATAGAGAAGGGGACCGTTAATCTCATCTCCCAGAAAATGATACCTGCCGACAGTTTTATGGCCTCAAAAAAGCTTAAGGGTCTGATGCTCGAATATTATAAAGAGTTAAGAGGTCAGGAAAAGCAAAAAGATACAAGGTTATCCAGGGATATTATTTATGTATTTTCTAACAGTAATTGTGCCTATTGTCACAAACTAAGAACAAAGAAGATCCCGCAGGTATTAGCTGCTCATAATAAACATTATGAGGTTGTTTTTTATCCTCTGGAAGAGCCTGATAATTATAAGACTTATATGAAGATAATGGGAAATAAACTTGATCTGCCGGCACTATATTTTAATGGACTGTTACTGGCAGGTAAAACTGAGATAGAGAGACAGCTTGATCATATTATGAGAGAGGATGCTAAATAGTTTGGTTAATCTCAGTTTTATTACTATATGCATGGCAGGTTTAATCGACGGAATAAATCCGTGTGCATTTGGTACGGTAATTTTTTTGCTCTCGTACCTGTCAGTACGACAGAGAAAACAGGAAATGATGCTTTCTTTTGCATTATTTACGATAGCAGTGTTTGTTACCTATTTTTTGATAGGGTTTGGCTTATTTCAATTTCTTTATAAAACCGGTTCATACTTTATTGTTGCCAGGCTTTTTCAATGCGTTATAGCAGGTCTTGCATTCATTGGTTCGGCCCTTTCTTTTTATGATGCTTATCTGGCATTTACAAAAAAAAATAAGTTCATCTTACGGTTACCGGACTTTTTACAAAAAAGAATTAAAAACGCAATCAGAGAGAAAACCATGACAGGAAATATCGTGATTGCCTCACTGGTATTAGGTTTCCTGGTATCTATATTTGAGCTGAACTGTACCGGACAGATATATTTCCCTTCGATTCTGTATATGATAAAAACCGGTTCTGCGATAAAGGGCACATTGCTATTGTTCGTTTATAACGTATTTTTTGTTTTTCCTTTAATCATAATCGGATTATTAACTTACAGCGGGCTTTCTTCCCGGAAGCTTTCCGGATTTTTGACAGAAAAAATAGGTTGGTTTAAGTTGGTTATGGCTTTTACGTTTTTAGCGCTAGGTATTTTATTTTTATTATAAGGGAGACGATGATGCAATTTTATCACAAGATCAGAATTATACTTTCACTATGCTTTTTTTTAATGGTATTTTCAGTTGTCGGCGAAGCCGCGGTTCAGCAGGTTGATAACCGGTTACCCAACTATTATGCTAACTCTGTTCCGGTATATCAATGGCCGGATTTTAGCAATAATGGACAGAGTTATCTAATGTTTAATGCTCTATGGGTAGGGTGGGATGATGAAGAAAGGGCCTGGAAATATAATAAAGTCATAGATGCCAGCCGGGGCACAATTGATCCTGGAGATCCTGTTTCCTGGATAGTAACAGGAAATAATGTCGGTTTTTTTCATGGCAAACTGGATCAGTTGCCGCCAGGAACTCATATTAATAACAAATACAATCCGGATATGCCGGCATACCGATGCGGGCAAGATGATATACAGGTGAAGGTAGGTACCGTTTGGATAGATAAGTATTCCTGCCGGATAATTGATGTGGGTGCAGATTATAAAGGTGCTGACGTAAAAGGGACATATTTTATTCAGCGGAACGAAAATAAAAAAGACAGCCAACATGATCATAATCATAATGATTTTGGGATTTTGGCGGGTAATGGCCAGAATGTGCCACCATATTGGATGGCTTTTTCTCAAAGGGCTGAGTGTTCGACCGGAATGACCTGGTTTGTCGCTCGCAGGGCAGCAGTTAACGCAGGGAAGCGGCTGGTGACAAACGGCGAATGGCAGGACGGCGCAGCAGGCACGGCGTTAAGCAAAGGGCGGGGAGGGGAACTTCCGGCCTCCTGGGACACTATAGCCGCTCAGGAAATTTCTACCTTTGGCTGTGTTGGCATGGCGGGGAATGTAAATGAATGGGTAAGCGACTGGATGCAGGGTAATGGCATGTTTTATCAGGGGCCAGTACAAAAAAATGCCTTTGATGAGATTGAAAAAAAAACCTCGTTTAAATCTGAAGAAATCTGGGAAGAATTAAAGAAGAATTATTACCTCGATGAAAACAGAAAGATATCGAGTAGATTTCAGCCTGATATGAAAGCATTTACATTAGAAATTGATCCAAAATTTAAGGATATAGAGAAATTGATAGTAGAAACCCTGAAAATGATAAGAATCGGTAAAGGTCAGTATGATCCCGGATTTTTTCCTAATACGGGAGTTTCCTATGGTAACGATAGTGTTAGTGAAGTTAAATCAGCTTCTAATCAAGCGGAAGGACAATGCTTCCCTGCCGCTTTGCTGAGAGGCGGAGAACACAAAATGAATGAACAATCAGGGGTTTTTTCCATTATGGCCGGAATAGCTCCTTCGAGTCCTTGTGGCTGTACAGGGTTCAGATGTGCAAAATAGGTATTACGTATAGAATAATTGAGGATATCTATTGAGGAAGATTAAAAATATTACATTTTTATATGCGTTATTTTTCGGGGTGATTATGTTGCTAATCACTGCCGCTGGTAGCTGGGCATCTTCAGCTTCCTGGCCTGGATACCATAACTGGTGGGTGTGTGATTCGTATGCTTGGACCTCCTGCGGCTATTGCACTGGCTACGACGGCATGGGGAATTGTACTGGATATTACTCGTATCCTTGTCAATATTGTTCTGCGGGACATTACGATTATCATGATTATTATTCAGCTTATGCCAGTCTCTACTGTTCTGCTCCTTTGACAAACGGATATATTACCAACTCAGGATATTCAAGCTACACTATCAGTTACTCATCAGGAGGATGTGGTCATGCAAGCCCATACTCTCTGTATGTTAACAATCCGAATGGGGCAATCTCAAATGGGGGTTCAAATACTCATACTGGAACCTGTTACATTAATGGCAGTCAATATTCTGATTCCATAACAATCAAAGCTGACTGGAACCCTATTTCTTCTGTTTCACAATCAACCGTAAAAACCGGCAGCGGTCCAACATGGTATCAAAGTGTCCGTGTAACAGTGCAAACAAACGACAGTGGAGCCGCTCCATTAAATATATATACGAATTGGGGAAATTATACCTCAAATAGCCCAACATATGTTTTTGATTACAACACTTCCAGCACAACCGCTCAATATCTTAATTTTAATGTAGTTAATGATGATGCGGGACATACCTATACCGGAACGCTTCCAACTAATGTGGGACCTTTTTATATAGACTCAATAGCCCCTTCGATACCAGGAAGTTTCTCCTGCACTTCCCATACACTTAATACCTGGTATACAAATAATGCAACTCCGATTTCATTTTCCTGGACTGCAGCTACAGATTCTGGCGGGAGCGGACTAAAAGAATATCGTTGGAGGTTGGTTGGCACTAACACGACCTATTCAGGTACGACTACAGGTACAAGTGCCTCTCAAGCCAGTCCGATCGATGGAAAATATACGTTATATGTAAAGACTGTTGATAATGCAGGCAATGAGAGTTCAGAGGCAAGCCTTAGCCAAGTCTGGATAGATGCTTCCACTGCCGCTCCGGCAATAGTGAGCAGCAGGGGTACTGTAAGTAATGTCTGGACTAACCTGACTGGACATCAGATTACGATAACAGCGCCGAGCAATATTTCCGGAATGGCAGGGATCAGCTATACAACGGATGGATCAGAACCAGACACAATCATTGACCAGGCTGCTAGTTCATACACATTACCAAGTACCTATTCAACGCAAGGGACTTATACTTTTAAAGCAAAAGTTAAAAGTATTTCGGGCGTCTGGAGTCAAACGAGGACTTTTATATTAAATATAGATATTTCTAACCCTCCGGATATCATGATAACAGCTCCGAATACAAGCACCTGGATGAAAAGTGTTAATGCATACTGGAATATGTCGAATGATATGGGCGGAAGTAATATCAGCACCTATCGATATAGATTTGATAGGGCCTCAGCAACAGTGTTAAACAGCACTGATTCCGGAGTAGGTAATGTGACTAGCTATACTTTTCTTCCTTCTCCACTCGTTACTGCACAGGATTATTACCTGCATATCCGTCCTGAAGATTCCGCCAGCAACCTTTCTTACAATACTGCTCATCGCGGGCCATTCTGGGTAGATGTGACCAATCCTTCAAATATTACCGGATTAATAAGAACAGCAGGTGTTCAGGCTAATGGGATCTGGACAGCTAATAATATGTTGTCGATGCAGTGGAATGCTTCAAATGATAATGTTACCTACGCCACACAATCAGGAGTAGCCGGATACTCGTATGCCGCGAATGCATCTGCCGGTACTTTGGCTGATGGCACCTATGATACGGTGGGAACTCAATTAAATAATATTGTACTGCCCAATTCAGCAACCGCATATTTCCATGTGCATGCTGTGGATAATGTCGGAAATGTCGGTGTGGAAGCTAATTTAGGACCATTTAAGATTGATGCGGCTATTCCTGCAGGGCCGGTTTTGAGCTGTGTCCACAGCGGAGGCGCATCAATGCCGGATGGAGTAAACGGATGGACGAATAAGAGCGGAGTTTTTACCTTTTCAATTAATGCCCCGTTTAGTGTGTCTGGAATTGATAGATATAGCTATACAACCGATGGCACTACCCCTGGTGATACAAACGGGATTATCATCGTAGATCCTGCTGGCAGTGACCCTCTGCAAACATTCCAAATAACTAAAACTGAAGGTACCTATTCAATCAATGTACGAGCAAAAAACAATGCTGGAACATGGGGGAATGTTACTAGTTTTCTGCTAAAAATCGATACGACTATTCCTCCTGACATTTCAATAACCGCTCCTGCAACTGGTACATGGTTACCAAATATCGGTGCGTACTGGACGACATCGTATGATCAAGGCGGTAGTGGCATTAATACCTATAGATATAAGCTCGATAATGTTTCCGGTACATTGGTAACGAGCAGCGATAATGGTTTCGGTAACGTGACATATTATACGTTTCCTGCCTCTGCGCTAGTATCTGCTCAGAATTATTGGCTGCATATTCGCCCGGAGGATCAAGCCATAAATATCTCTGCTTCTACTGCTCATCGTGGTCCATTCTGGGTGGATGTAACCCCCCCAACTGATGTAGCCAACGTTAGATGTACGTCTGGACATACTACCGGTACCTGGAGTAATAACCCTGTAGTAAGAATCGATTGGAACCAGGCAAGTGACGCACACAGTGGATTAGATGGATACGTATACTCTTGGGATACTAATTCCAATACAGAGCCTGCGCCTGGTGTCGCTGCGGCTAATATTTATTACCAGGCTTCATTGATTGATGGGAATAATCTATGGTTTCATGTCAGATCAAAAGACAAGGTAGCTAACTATAGTACAAATTCAACCCATATAGGGCCATTCCTTATCGACACAACTGGCCCTGTCGGTTCTATAACTATTGCCGATGATACTGACGGGTCGAGCATTTATCAACCGGAGAATGGGTATTTTGATCAAACAACCGTAGGTTTTAGCTGGAGTATTAGTGATTCAGGTTCAGGAATTAACTCAGTTGCTTATCAGCTTGATTCTGCTGCGCCTGTTTGGGGACAATCTGCGAACGGAAGTCTAACCTGTTCTTTAAGCGAAGGGGTTCATACCGTATACGTAATAGCTCGAGATAGTGTCGGCAATTCGTCGACTTTTTCAAAAAACATAATTGTCGATCTGACGGCCCCTGTCTTAAATATGGCGATTGCTCCTGATAGTGATAGCAATAGTGACGGAATCTCTCCCATATTTCCTTATTATGATGACAACACTGTAGATTTCTCCTGGGAAATGTCAGATGCCTCCGGACCATATCAATCTGGTGGTGCTTACCGTTACAGAGTGGCAACGAGCGATATTCCGGCTAATACAGAATGGAATGCTTGGAGCGGATTTGCATATAATGGCAATGCCGTTAATTTTGTCGCCTATTCCAATGACGGCAGTTATCAAAACCTGGGCTATGTTCAGGCAAGAGATAGGGCCGGACACGTTACTGAATCCCAGGCTGGGTTTTATGTGGATATGGTCGCCCCGGTAATACTAGGCCCGGACCTGCTTCTTCCTGTCAATTTTCTGCCTTGTCCTCCGGTCCTTATTGGTGATGTAACGCCGGACATCGGCTATTATGGGAAAGAAACTGTTGTCGTATATACAATTCCCACTTCCGCAATGCAGGATGTCGGTGGGTTCACGTCATCTCCTTATTTTGCAAAGAATTCTATCGGTACAGTATCCTGGACTCCATATAATACGAATACGATGAATGTCTATACTTCGGCGAATATCTATAAACCTGCTACTTTTAATGTGGCAGTAGCAGATAAGGCTGGTAATATAAAAGCCTCAGCAGTAGGTTCGCAATGGGTAGATACTACCACTCCGAATTTTTATTTCGTTGAAGTTCGTGAGGATTCTGATTCTGGTGGAGACGGAGTTGATCCTGAACCGAACTGGTATGATGATAGCTCGATTACTTTAAAATGGGATCCGGCATGGGATAGTGTCAGTCTTAATACAAAAACCTATTTTTTCAGTACGAATAATGGGCTAACCTGGTCATCGGGTATTTCGCTGAATACGATTGGTGATATAAATGTAGGGGCGGTCCAGGGAATCGTATCTATCCAAATCAAAGTGGCTGATGCTGCCGGCCATGTGGCTACAAAAGATGTTACAGTAAATGTGGACACTGTCAGTCCGACCGGGTTTGCCGTTAATTGGCCGCAGTCCGGTTACTATGACAAGAATAATGTTGTTGTAAGCTGGACTCCGGCGGCAGATAATTGTCAGTTAAAAGATCGTCCATTCCGGGCTAAGGTTGACAATAACGCCTGGTCTGAATGGTTTACCGGGCAGCAGTTCCAGTTTACTGGATTAGCGGAAGGAATGCGGACGCTTTATTTAGAAGTAGCTGATCGGGCAGGTAACGTCAGCATAAGTTCGACAACTCTATATATTATGGCGAGTGCGCCGGATGGTACCCTTGAGTTGTCTCCGAAGATCATTAGCAGAGGGACCTGGGTACATGTTACTTTAAATATGTCGATAGAAGATATTTCGTTACTGCCCAATTTCCAGTCTATACCTGAATTAAAGATGGTATATAGATATGAAGATAATTCTAGTTCGACTCCAATTGTTTTATCGGGATCAGGCTTAAATTATGGTCTGGGAAATTATACAGGGGAATATATTTATAAAGGCGATTTTTTATTTAATCCGGGCATAACTCCTAATTCTATCGAATTCTATCTGTCAGCAACCAATAATGCCGGGACTGCAACAAAAGAGAAGTTAATTCAGTCACTTATTTTTTCTCAGGGAATTATCGGTACACCTACGTTGATCCTCAGCGATCAGGACACCTACAGCACGGTTTGGACTAATGATCTGGTAGTATCAGTAACTCTACAGGGTGGAGGGGCAGCTTCCTACTGGCTACTGACGGAAGTAAATACGCCTCCGGTTTCTCCCCAGGATAGCCGGTGGTCAAACTCGAACCAGCCTTTGTATACTTTCAAAAATAATACCAATGGCTTGAAGACTATATATTCCTGGATCATGGATGCGATGGGTAATATAAGTGCCGGTACATCTGCTGCCATTAATTATGACGCCACGCTGCCATATGTAGTCTCTATAGATATTACTAATATGCCTAATATTAGTGCAGGAACAAAAACCGTTACCATTAATTTAAGTGAAGAGCTAACCTATTTGCCATATGCGGTGATCCCGGAAATGTGGGTCACTTTTAATGGCGGTGTCAAAACAAACCTTAATCTGACCAAAGTAAGCCCCAGCCTCTATACGGCTACGCTGACTATTGATGGCGCAACACCTGAAGGTGCGGCAGTATTTGGCGTAAGGATAATTGATAACGCGAATAATGTTGGCTCGCAGATACTGAGTGGCGGAAGTATCGTTATTGATAAGTCCAACCCGGTTGTTACAAGTTTTAAGGTTATGGATAGATTGACTGGGAGCACGCTCTATACCAATTCAAATAGAGTAGATCTGGAGATAAAAAGCAGTGATAGTGGAAGTGGTATAGGCTGGTGGCTGGTAACCGAGAATAATACTTTTACCCCTCAAGCTAATGATAGTAATTGGTCAGGCATAGTGCCGGAGGTATACACATTAAGCGGAGACCAAGGTGCAAAGAAATTGTACATCTGGGTAAAAGACCTTGCTCAAAATATATCTGCCCGAGCTACCGCAAACAATAATCTTGCGGGTGGCCCGATTGATGTGGCAACCAGTATTGTTTATGATTCTATGTACACTCCTCCCACAGTAGATATCCAGTTATTAAGCATCGGAGACATCCATAATGTTTATAGCAGCACCCCGGTTACCGTTACCTTACGTATGGATAACGAAACACAAATAAGTACTGCTAGCTTATGGATTAAGCTCTATGGCCAGGATAAAGTAGAGGTGCCTTTAAGCAGTATCATCAATAGTGGTGGTAACAGTTACAGTTGTTCGGGAATAGTACCTTTTACCGTTATTGGAACTGCTAATTTTGAAGTAAGTGTCACCGATGTTGTAGGTAATGCAACAACCCGGGTAAATAAAATTTATTATAATACCGGAATAAGCTCAATCAACGGTGGTGAAATAAGAATAAATAGAAACGTAGCAGTACCCACCGTTACAATGTTCGATCGTGGTACCTCAAGCTCTCAGTATACTAATAATCAGATGATCGGTGTGAATATCGGGAACGATCCTGATGCGGTACGCTGGTTATTAAGTGAGAGCAGCACTGGAGTAGCTCCGGAAGCAAATGATCAAAACTGGAGAATTGATAGGCCAATAACTTATACTTTTAAAAATAGGGTAAATGAGTTGAAGAGCCTCTTCGTCTGGGTAAAGAACCGGAACGAAATAATAAGTCCGGTTTCAACCGTTGCGACGATTAATTATGATGATGTCATTCCCTTCGCGGTATCAGTAGATATCGATAACAGTCCATATGTAAACGGCGGAGTTAAAACCATAACCGTTAATCTAAGCGAAGCGCTACAGGAAACACCACTTCTGAGCTTAACGGTAAATGGAATAAGTGTTGTTTTGGGCCCAGCGGCAAAGGTATCCGGTACCAAATATACCTGGGTGTTCAATTCTAGTGGAATGAACGGCCTCGGTACCTTCGGTATTAAGATAACTGACAATGCTAGTAATGTTGGGACCGGGATTCTTGCTGGCGGGCAGATCTCTATTGATTCTACTTCCCCGAACATTAGTACCTTTAGACTGTTTGATAAGCTGACTGGCAGTGAACTCTATACAAATGCCCGGGTAGTTGACCTGACCTTAAGCGGTTCCAGTGATATCAACTCGTGGATAATAACCGAAAATAGCGCTTTTGTCCCTGATACTGCAGATAGTAACTGGGGCGCCAAACCAACCAGCTATCAGCTGACGAATGTACAGGGAACTCATAATGTCTATATCTGGGGCAAAGATTATGCGCTTAATATCAACTCCAATACTACAACCATTGTGTATGATAACCTGATACCGGAAATTGGAATCGATATTAACCATAATCCGTTAAATCCTATTACTGCTACAAAGAACCTCAATGTTACTATTAATGTTTTAAATATCCCCAGTGGAATATCAGTCACTCCTAATTTGTATTTTAATCCATATCAGAAAGCTGCTGTTCCGGTAACTATTTTAGGACGAACTGGAACCCAGTTTTACGGTTCAATCACGATTAATAGTCAAACTGCCAACGGGCCTGCTTATTTTAGTGCTCAGGTTACAGATAATGCTCGTAATTACGGTACAAGTGTTCAATGGTTAAAATATTCGAGCATTTATTTTAGTAATCAATTAACCGTTAATATTGCCTTAATTACTCCTACATTTATCCTGTATGATCTTGACTCGAAAAGTAGTCAGTTTACCAATGATTTTGTAGTAGGCGTAAGTTATAACTACGATCAAAGGTCTTCCGCCTGGTTAATAAGTGAGACACAGTCAACGAATCCAAGCTTGACGGACCCATTATGGCAGAGTACGCCTCCGGTTTATTTTGTACTGAAAAATACAAATAATGGAACTCGGACGTCCTACTTATGGACCAAGGATGCTGCCGGCAATATTAATACCGTTCCGGCAATTGCTATCATTAATTATGATAATGTTTTCCCTCAAGCTACTTCCATCAATTTTGAGCGCGGCAGGTACATTAAAGCCGGGACTTCCCGTGTAACCGTAAATATCTCTGAGTCAGTGAGTGCGACCCCCGATTTCTATTTAACTTTTATGGGAAGTAAGCGAACTATTACGTTTGATTATTTTGACGGACTGACATTAGCGGGTTTTTTTACCGTTGATCCAAATGAAAATGGCACTGCTGTGATTAATTTAACTATTACTGACAACGCGCTGAATATTACGAATGTTATACCTGCCGGACTGATATCAACTATTAATTTTGATACAGTACTTCCACCTGATCCTACCTTGGGCGTAAATACCAGTGGTCTAAACAGGCCTGATAATAGTAGTGGTTATACGAATACGCCTACAATAAACGTAACGATATCCAAAGATCCTGATTATTTCCGGTATGTGATCCGTGAGTTGACCGCAGTTCCATCAGAGAATGCTGAAGATTGGATGCCCGAACCTGTCCAATATAGATTTGTTTATGAAACGCAAGGAACTAGAAATTTGTATTTGTGGGTAAAAGATAGGGCTGGGAATATTTCCAATCAGTACGCTTTTAACTCTATAGTATATGATATCGATATCCCTACCGGTAGTTTAAAACTCAAGTGTCAGGCTAACCGGTCAAATCAGATCACCAATTCGCTGTCGAATATTGTAGAACTTGCAGCAAATGATACCGACTATTATATCATCACTGAAAATGCACAATTCGGGAAACCAGACCCATTAGCTGCAGTTTGGTCCGCAGTTAAGCCCGCAAATTACGATTTTGACCCGGATAACATTGAAGAAGGTCCAAGGTATCTCTATTGTTGGTTAATGGATAAATCAGGAAATATTAATAATGTCGTCGTTACAACTTCTATCTATTATGATCCTTCTGTTCCTAATATCGGGTTGCTGCTGACAAAGAGCGGATGGATATCTACAGGCGATGTTTCGGTAACATTAGATATTGGAGAAAACATTATAGTAACACCGGACTTGACTTATGAAGTGGGTGGAACGACTTATTCAGTCGAGCTAACACCTGTTGACATAACCCGCAATGCATTCATTGCGACACTTAATGTTACTGAAGCCTTTCCGAATGGTTTTTTAACGTTTCATATGACGATTACTGATAATGCCGGGACCGTTACGTCAGATACCTTTTCTTATGGCACAACCACATTAAATGTTGATACCGTAATCCCCATAATAGCTACCGCTGCTATTTATGATATGGATAAACCTAACAGCTATAATCTAACCAATGATAACCCTTTTAATATAACAATGGCTATTACGGAATCTACAATTAAAGGGTATTACATTTCCTCTAATCTAATTGCGGATCCTGCATCTATACCTCCTGGCACATGGTTAAGTGAACGGCCTCAAACGTATTTTCATAGTGAGTCCCAAGGGCAGTATGGTTATTATATTTGGGTTAAAGATCACGCCGGCAACATTAGCTTGCCCCGGTATGTCAGTACTAATTTTGACGCTATTGCTCCAACTGTTTCAGTTGAAATGGCCCGGCCTCCTGGTGTCGCAACATTTTATGGAATCGGGGTCGTTGCTGTGACCATTAATTTCAATGAACCAATAGCTTCTGACTCGCTATCTATTAATATTGTGTGTGTGGCCGATAATCGGGTAAACACACTAACCTATACAGTTGTGAATTCTCAACTTGTAACCGGCAGTTTCTCTGTTGATGGTAGTTTCGGGGACGGACGGCAGTTTTTCAGGATCATCGCCGAGGATTTGGTTGGCAACAGGCGAGTATCGGATAAGCCGCAGGGTAATTATCTTGAGAACCTCGATTGGCCTAATACTTTTGTTGTAGCTACTGGAATAGGTTTTGTCAGTTTAAAGATATTGGACAGGGATAATCTTAATAATTTCAGCAGCTCGAAATATACGAATGAACGGTATATTAATATGCTATTCGATCAGGTAGCACTGGTTACTCACTATATGATCACGAGCAATATCGGGATTAAACCCGTTTTAGTTGATATTACTAGCCCGAATAACAGTGAATCTAATGAGTTTTCTTTAAACAATTATTATATCTCCCCCAGCTTGGCGCCAGACAATCAGGAGACGGTAGTGACTTACAATCTTTGGGTAAAAGGCGCAAGCGATATCCATAACGAAAGTACTATCAATGCGTCTATCCTTGTTGACTTGCTAACCCCTGAAGTAACAGTATCCTTAAACGAAGGCATTAAAAAAATTCATGCGGGAGAATATATTCTTACCGTATCTGTTACTGAGTATATACCTTCAAATAATATAAAGAATTCTAAATTTACTTATTTTAATGCTGCAACTAAGATACTAAGTTTTACGCCTGTCGGATCACCTGATAGCAATAATTTTTACAATACTTTTAGGACAACCATCAATATCGATAGTGATACTCCAAGCGGACAAATGACGTTATCTTTCAATACATACGATAAAGCTGGCAATAGGGTCGATATTTCTACTACCTACGATATTTCGGTCGTTCCGAATCCGTCGTTCAATATTACTGATACAAATAACGGTTCCCCGGTGTTTACAAATGAACTGACAGTCAGCTTGAATATTATCAGTGATGATTTTGCTGATTTTTATATTATTACAGAAAATGCGACGTACTATACTCGTCCTGAGAGATCTTTTACTGCTTGGAGGCCAAAGGCTGAGTATACTGATTCTTATACCTTGAGCTCGGGTGACGGACCAAAAACCTTGGCCTTTTGGGTAAAAGATAGTAGCGATCCCTTTGAGGCTAATATCAATACAAAGCTGATTACCAGAACGATTACCCTGGACACCATGGAGCCAACTGTAAATATCAGGATAGGCAAGACTTTAGGAATTGGGTATTCTACCGTAACCTTTAATTATAATGAACCTATTCTGGTTGCTCCGAGTTATTTTATTACTATGACTCCAGCTTCCGGCAGCCCTAATGCGCTAACACGCTCAATCGATATACTGTATAGTGTATCATCAAACCATACCTGGATTGGCCAGGTAGAGATCAGGCCTTTTGACGTAAATGATACGGCTACAATAAGCGGGCAGACTATTGATAGAGCAGGTAACCTGTCAACTTCTTTATTTGGTACCGTTACGTTTAGTATTGATACGCTGATCCCGGATCCGACGTTTAATATTATTGATACTGATACCGATAGTAATCTCTACGTAAACGACTTGGTTGTCGGCTTGCAGATTGGCAACGATAAAGATGCGGTCAAGTATATGGTCAGTTATACGCAAAGCACTCAACCGACGTTGAACTCTCCGGGATGGAACGCTGATAAACCAAGTAATTTTACTTTAAAGAATGTAGTGAATGAGAATAAAAAATTATATTTATGGGTCCAGGATGCCTATAAAAATATAAACAAAAATGTAGTGAGCGCTAACATTTTTTATGATGATACCCCTCCGCAGACCGAAGTAAAATTTGGGTACAGGCCATATATAAAAGAAGGCGACTACAAAATAACTCTAAATATAACCCAGGAAATATTAGCACTTAATAATACGCCGGATTTCAAAGTTCAATATGCAGGGCAAGAAGCCTTGGCAATCGATATTGTTCCTATGGATAGTTCTCGATATTTATGGGTCGGCACTATCAACGTTAATGCTGAGGCACCCGAAGGTGTTGCAACTTTTAGTTTAAGCGTCACTGACAATGCGAGCAACGTTCAAAACAAGATAATTAGCGGAATGCAGACTTTTGTTATTGATAAGACCAGGCCCTCGGCCCCGGGTTTTACCGCCTATGATCCGATTACGCTTATTCAATCTTATACCAATCAGCGTACTATTGGCGTTAGCGTTAACATTGATAGTAGCGTATACATGTGGTATTTGTCTGATCAAACAAATGTAACCCCGGACTTTGACGCTGTTGGCTGGCTTACTCAACAACCGACAACCTTTACTTTCAGCGACATGGTTATCAGCACGAAAAATATCAAATTGTGGATACAGGACCGTGCCGGTAATATTTCTTCAACAGGCAGCCGGAGCATTTATCTCGATTATGATGAACCGACCGCAACAATACTAATCTCTACATATCCTAATGTTAAGGCTGGAATCCTTAATATTACGTTGAATGTCAGTGAAGCAACTTTAGTTGGAGTGTCTTTGAACTATACTTTATATGGGTATGGCGAGGTAGCCCGTAATGTAACTCTTAATCAAGTAAGTGCCCTGACTTATACCGGAACGATTAATGTTACTGAGGATTTTGCTAATGGAGCAGCTTTATTTAATGTTCAGTTAGTGGATTATTCTGGAAATAGATCTAATAAACTTAGTGGCGACATTGTATTTCAGGTTGATACGCTTCTTCCGGAATTTAGTGTTCATTCAATTCCGGATTGTTATTTAAACAATACAACTTTAAATATTACCCTTAATGTCTCGGAAGCTGTGAGCGCTACCCCGTCAGTTATTTTCCATTCTGACATTGATGCTCCTGTGATTATGAGTTGCATTGGCCTTAATGTCTGGACTGGGTCTTTGTATATTTCCGATTCACTGGGATTTGATAGCAGCGCTTCTCTGGATGTTACTGTTACTGACAACGCAGGTAATAGAAGCCTTGCGTTCGTCAAACCTTATACTATTGATAAAATTCCTGCTGATTTTACCGTGGAATCAATCAAAAATTCTCCTAATTTGGCAATTGGCAGCTATACGCTTACTTTAAATGTTAGTGAACATACGATTAACCCGCCACAAGCTTATTTTTCAATGAGCGACAGTTCGACTCATTCCATCCTAATGTCAAGATCAATAAATAACTATTGGGCTGGCGATATTATAATTAGTGATGGTTATCCGGAAGGAATATGTACAATAAATATCAGAGTTACGGATTATGCTGGTAATGTTACGTCGATTTTTGGCGGTATCGTTACTTTTAATGTTTTGATCACTCTGGCAGATCCTACAATGAATATAACCGATAGAACGAGTGGAGATAAGATATATACAAATGAGTACTCCATTGCCGTCGATGTTGGAAATGACAATACCGCGGTTAAATGGATGGTAAATGAGACTCAATCAGTTAAGCCTGAATGGAACGCCGCAGGCTGGCAATCAAGTAAGCCTAACTTGTACACATTAAACGCTGGGCCGGAAGGGCATCGAAAAGTATATTTATGGATACAGGATTCCGCGAGGAATATTAATAAAACCATAGTATCTCAAAACATAATTTTGGATACCATTAAACCTGTTTCTCAGATAAATATGACAAAAAGAGATTTTGTTTCAATTGGAGCGGTGAGCTTAACGCTATCAATCCAAGAGGATACGCCTGCAACTCCTGAACTTAAATTGGTTTATGCTGATGGCAGCACGTTAAACTTTTTACTTAACGGAGTGAGTCCCAATATTTATACTGCAACCTTTAATGTTTTCCAGAATGATCCTCAAGGGGTGGCTAGTTTTTATCTTTGTGTAACAGATAATGCATCTAATGTGCAGAATACCCTGGTAGGAGACAAGCAGTTTGTTCTCGATACTGTAGCAAGTACTCCTTCCTTTGTTATCTTCGATTATGATACGGGGGATACTAACTATACCCATGACCTGCTTCCTCGCGTTATCATAAATAGTGATGCCGATGTTGTAAGCTGGATACTAAGTGAAGTCCAACCTACAAGACCTTCACCTACAAGCAATTACTGGCGTAACGAAAAACCTTATGAATATACTTTTAGGAATACTGATTTTGGGATCAAAACAGTGTACCTCTGGGTCAAGGATTCTGCTGGAAACATTAATGATATGGCCGTAACCAGAAGTATATCCTATTTTCGCAGCACAAGTGTCAATATTGAAGTCACCGCTATCAAAATATTTAATCAGACTGGAAGTACCTATAGTTATATAAGGCCGGGAGATACTTTATTAGTTACTGCGGGCATTTACCATGTAGATGCAATAGCAACATCAGGTATCCATGCCGATCTTTCTAATTTTGGCAAAGGCCGGGATGTGATGCCGGATAGATGGAATAATGAAATTGCCCAGTGGGATATCTCTAGTATAAATGTATTTGGAAGTTTGGTAACGCTGAGTATTTATGCTGTAAGTGTTGCCGGCAGTACCTCTAATACTGCCATCGGTTACGCAATAGTCAGTTCCAATCCTGTTTTGACCCTCTACGATCCTGATAGCCTCTGTACTCACTATACGAATGATTATGTGGTTGATATTAATATCGAAAATGATACTAATTCAGTAGCCTGGATTATATCGGAACAAGTGTCAGGAAAACCGGCTGTTAATGATTTTAGATGGAGAACCTATCGTCCTGTAGCCTATATTTTCAAGAATTTTAATGAAGGTAATAAAACAGTTTATTTATGGACAAAAGACTCTTTGAATAATATTAATCCTGGGATAGTTTCTTGGAATGTTATCTATGATATTACCTTTCCAAAGACATCAATTTCCAGGTCCATCTCATTAAACGCAACTTTTGGAGTAGTGAGTATCACCTTAAATATTAGCGAATCCGTGGTTACCAAACCTATTTTGTCGTTCGTTCCTTCCGGTGATGTTCCAATTGATATTGATTTGCAGATTGGTACGAGTAACGTGGTCTGGACAGCAACCTTTAATATCCTTGCCACGATGAATAATAAAGATGCATATTTTTATGTATCTGCTACTGATAATGCCGGAAACAACACCTCAGGAATTATTGGCAGAGGGCTCATCAGTTCGGGCGGAAGCGGAAGTGGAAGCGGCGATGGCGGCGGTGGTGGGGCCGGCGAGGGCGAGGGGGATGGCGGCGGTGGTGGAACTGGCGAAGGAGAAGGAGAAGGTGGCGGCGGGACCCAGGTAGGGAGCGGAAAAGTCTTAGTCATTAATGATGTGACGGACCTATCCTCTGAGACGGTAGAAATAGGCAGCAAAGATGTTGCTCTCCTCAAGCTTGACCTGCGTTCCAGTGGAAATGTATATGGTTGGGCTGGAATTGATATAGTACTTACAGGAAATATCATCTATTCGGACATTAGCGCAGTAAAAATATATCGTGCGACGACAACTAATTCATTGGAGAGAGCTTTACTGATCAGTGAAGGAACAAATATGTTTGATCCGAACACATTAGTGGCAAAAATTGTATTCCCATATTCCGCTGTCGAAAATATTAACGCTTCAGGAAACAGTTATATTGTTGCTGTTGATATAAGTAAAACAGCTTCTCCCAGGCTGAAGTTCAGCATAGTTATTCCTAGTAGTTCGTCATTCATATGTGCTTCGGACAATACGGTTGAATACGGTCATTTTCCAATAGGAACAATGCAGATTACTATGAAAGCAGCTACGAAGAAGTGCATCTTAGCTCCTTCAGAGTATGTCGTACCATATGCAAGCCAAGGCGGCAAAGATGTCGTTGCAGGATCTTTCGAATTAAAAGCTGATAAGGATTTTGTGCATCTGGAATCTATATGTCTTACCATTACAGGAAATATTACGAATAGCGATCTTTCTGGTATTAAATTATACAAAGATGATGGAGATAATATATTCAATCCAAGTGTTGACGTTCTTATAAGTAATGGAGATTTTGATATGATTTCTAGAAATGTATTACTTACTTTTGATACGCTTCAAAAGATATCTTTAGAATTAATCAAATATTACGTTGCAATAGATTTTCCTAAAGGTGCATCTGTAGGTAGGCACTTCGGAATAATTATCCCTAATAAAAATGCCCTTAGCGTTAATGACGAAAATGAAATATTAAACCATAATTTTCCCTATATTAGCGATATTAACACTCTAAACCGGTACGTTTCCAGCGTTGCAGTTTTACCGGAACAGATAATTACGGGCTCTCTTTATCAAGGAACTTCCGGCAAGCCGCTTTGTCTGGTGCATCTATGTACAGATTACGAGCAAGCGACAGTTAACTCAATTTCTTTCTCTATAGCAGGTACTAATAATGCGCAGGATGAGATGTTCATTCAGGTGTATAATGACGCAAACGCGAACAACAGGTTTGATGGCCCGGATATTCTGTTAGGGCAAACCGGCGTGTCCTCAGCTTCTATAATAACCATTAATTTTGATGAGGAATTTGTTCTTATCCCTTCTACAAAGAATTTGATTGTTAATATTTCCGTTGGCAATACTTCAGTTATCGGCCATTCGTTTGGCATTAGTATTAAAGCGAATAATCTGTTCACCGGCAAAGATTTGTCGATCACCCCTGCTAACCTGAATTATACCAGCGATATATGTCCGATTATTGACAAAAGGCAACCTTCTAAACCTGAGGTCTCCGGAAATTATTTTGTCATTAATCCTTCGACTTTTGTCCGTAATATCTATTCTTCTGTGCCGGAAGGAAAGATTACGAAGATTCTCAACGCTATAGGATCTGCTCCGGGGCTCGCGGATATTATGCCCTGGGTAGAAGTAACTCAAGGCTTACACGTAGCATCTACGAAGAGTAATCGCTTACGCAATTTGCCTGACAGCCAGACCATGGACGATAATGTCACTATTATCGGCTTAAATCTTGAGCATAATAAAAAATATTATTATTCTGTTAAAGCTGTTAATAACGAAGGTCTATCAAGTTTTGAAAGTGAAACAACGGTTATTCCTTTTGCTGTTGATTTGACCCCGCCAGTTGCTCCGGCAGATAAAAGATTGTCAGTGATCGCTACCGTAGTAAGCACGTCTACGGCGAATATTTATACTCACGTACTTAACTGGAATGCATACAGCGATCTGGAGTCCGGCATCAAGCAATATGAGCTATGGCAATGTACAGGGATTGCTCCTGCTTGGACAAAAGCCGCTGAGGTAACTAACAATAAGACAACGATTGCGCTTACTGATCGGGAGGCAGAAACCGCTTATTATTATAAGATAAGGGCAATGAACAGTGCTGATAATTTCTCAAACTTTGATATCATCAGTGATCAGCAGATTACCTCTGTTCCGGGAGCCTTGATTACGAAGCTGAGTAATTATCCGAATCCATTTGATTCCCGGCAGGGAATAACGACTATTACCTATTTCTTAAACAAAGACGTAGGAATGTCGATAAAAATCTATGACCCCTTTGGTCAAAAAGTTTGGGAGCGCGGTTTTGCTTCCGGCACGAACGGGGGACAAAAAGGTGCTAATACGATTGTCTGGGACGGCAGGAATGATAATGGCAGAAAAGTCGGAAAAGGTGGCTATATCGGGGTTTTTGTTCCTGAAGGGTTGCAGCCGAGCCCGCTGCGAAGAATGATCGGCGTTATACATTAGAAGCTATAATCGTTATAATAAGGGGAGCTGATTGATCTTTTTTTATAGCCCCGTCGTATAGGGTTGAGTAAAAACTTAAGACAAAAGTATTAGGAGTTTCAATGGATATTATTGATTGTACGGATAAAGTAAATGCCATAGCAAAAATTCACACGATGATGGAAATTCTCTACGATAGTCTGGTATATAGAGTTGCCTGGAAAGATGTGGAAGAATCTGCTAAATTTAAAGATTTTTATAGAAAATTTTCCGATGTATTATATGGATATATCGGGTATTCACAAGCTGGGCAAGACTTGTTTGTTACCACTTTTTATAGTAATAAGAAAAATGGGTATTTTGTTGAGATCGGTGCCAGTGATGGCATAACAAATAGTAATACATTTATATTGGAAGAAAAATATGATTGGAAGGGCATATGTATTGAACCCAATAGCGAATTTGAAAAATTAATAAATAATAGGAAATGCCTGTGTGTAAATGCCTGCTTAAGTGACAGAGTTGAAGAAATAGATTTTTTAGAAGACGGTAATCCGGTAGCTAAAGGTTTGAGCGGTATAGTAAAATATCTGGGAACCTATAAACCTGAAGGAACTAATTATAAATTAACTACAACAAGATTTTTAGATGTATTGATCGAGCATAATGCACCCAATTTAATTGATTATCTCAGCATTGATACCGAGGGTAGTGAATATATAATACTCAAAGATTTCCCTTTTGAGATATACCGGTTTGGCGTTATTACAGTAGAACATAATAGTGAAAAAGAAAAAAGAAGCGATCTTTATAATTTGTTAACATCCAATAACTATTTGAGAGTACTGGAATCCCCTCTGGACGATTTTTATGTGCATATGGATTTTTGTAAGGCAAAGGTATAATAAAAGGCTCCGCATTCTCTTTACTTCAAGGTGTAACTCATGTCTCAATCCCATATAATTACTATGATTGAGCAATAAACCCATTTAAATCTTTAGGATTTAATATAGGCTCAAAGCCTTATAGATAGAAGGATGCAATGAAGGTATTTTTCATACCCGAATATTCATCATGGGAATGGCCAGCCGGGCGTTGCTCTGTTTTCTGGCAGGCAAGCTGGCGGCCAGATGGATTTTCCCGCGCCCCATATTCTTATTAATAGCATCCACCGTGCCGGAAACTTTTTCTAACTGTTCAATTCGTAGGACACTATCAAAGATCGTTAGCTGCTGGCTGTTATTGTCGGTTAGCTCGGACAATACACAGGTAGTCTGCCGATACTCCACACCTTCTTTGTAGCAATGATCAAAAAGTACCTTTACCACTTCGAGTATTTCTATAGCACTTGCCGTGTGCCTGCTAAGTTTCGCTTCATGCCCAGAAGTGACAAATTGTTGAGTCTTAAAGAAGATCGAGACCCTTTTAGCAGTGAGTTTATACTTCCTGCATTTTGCGGTAGCTTCCTCAATATTTTTGACCATCTCGGCAAATACCATGGACTTCTCCTTCGTGGCTTCAAAGGTTCTGGCTTTGCTAATCGATTGGTAGTTGTCCTTCTTTGTCAGGTCCAGAGAGAACACCATCTCTCCACGCAGTTCCTTGTATATTTCCAGCTCTCGTTTGGTGAGGTAGTGATTAATAAAGCTAACAGGCTTCATCACAAAATCATAAGCCGTCGTACACTGGTATTTGCGAAGCAAGGACGAAGTACTGGGACCAATACCCCAGACTTTCTCAATCGGGGTTTTCTGCAAGAGAATATGAATGTACTTACCTTTGACACAAGTAATTCCGTTAGGTTTCCTGAATTTCGAACAGAGCTTTGCCAGTGATTTTGTCAGACTGACCCCGATAGAAACCCCGATATCCAGCTCTTTCCGTATATCTGACTGTATTTTTCGGGCGATCTCTTCATAGCCGAGATTATGCACTCGGCGTAGGCCGGTAATATCGGCAAAGGCTTCGTCGATTGAGTATTCTTCCACCGCAGGTGTATACCTGCGCATAATACTAAACATGCGCTTGGCGAACAGCATATACGCCTCGTAGTTCCCAGGCAGAATGATGCATTCCGGATAAGTGCGCCTGATCTGGTTCATCAGCATGCCTCTTGTTATCCCCAAGGCTTTCGCTTCATAGCTGACAGCTATTGCCATGCCGCGTTCATGCCCGGTTACTACTGGCTTGTTCTTATACGCAGGATTAAGTGCTTGTTCGACAGAAGCAAAAAAACCGTCACCATCAGCATGGAGGATCGCTGTGGGCCAAGAAGATATTGTTAATGGCTGGTTACGCATAATTCCTCACACAGGATATGACCACTCCCGCGATAACTAACTCTTCTTTTGCATAGATATCCGGATACTTTGCATTGGCTGCCTGGAGATAGACTTTGCCATTTTCCATCCGATAATATTTCATGGTCCACTCACCATCCACCTGAGCGATTACAATATCTCCCGGAGCTGGGGTTCTTCCCTTTTCCACCAGCACAAAATCTTTTGGCAGGATACCCGCACCGATCATCGAGTCGCCGCTTACTTCAAGCATATAGGTAGCTGATGGCTTACGGATAAGGAACTCATCGAGGCTGAGGCTTTGGCGCAGCTCTTCTTCCTCTGGTGCTGGAAACCCTGCAGAGATAGATCCCAGAAGCTTGGTTTTATCATGAAATTTGGGGGTAGTCAGTAATCTGCCCTTAGTGCCCCTTGTCATATAGCCAGTTTCTACGAGCTTATTGAGAAGGTAGAGCGCAGTATTACGTGAAGAATAGTTAAATATCCCGGCAGTTTCGCTAAGACTAGGTATACGCTGATTTCTATAATAGAAATCTTTTATCGTCTGTAAAGCATTTTTAAGGTCTAATCGTTTTGCCATAGTACGATTGTACTATATATACGGCAAAATGCAATGAGATTTTTTGTCCGCTGATCTCATTTCCGCGTAGTTCTGTTTTCTCTTCTTCACTCTTTTTGGGAGAAGGTAAATCTCCTAATCATTATCAGAATAACATTCAGATAGCATATCTGCTGGCAAAGGATCATTAAAATCACCATGAATAATGATTTGCCTTTTTGCTAAGTCTTCTTTCCGAGTCAACCATGTACCACTTATAATACCTAGGCTAGCACACAGAAATTATCATACTTTACACATTGAAGTAAAGATAACGCGCAAAAATATGCTTACAGCTTAAGCTGAAATCTGATAATCCTGTTCCTGATTAAATATAACGCTAAGTTACCTGAAAATAGAGAATAGCCTGAGTATCCCTTAGTATTTATCAGGAATTGAACACATTTTGGATGTTTTTCAGTAGTGTGATAACTGCAAAAAATTCTGTATTCATAAATCTCAGAATCTATTGTATAATAGGCATGCGTTCCATAGAGCGGGAGTAGCTCAGTCGGTAGAGCATCAGCCTTCCAAGCTGAGGGTCGCGAGTTCGAATCTCGTCTCCCGCTCCATAGTTTGCCTTGATGAACAGTATCAGGCAAGTATATGCCTGAAACCACTATAACTGTTCATGATGTTTGAGCGCTCGTAGCTCAGTTGGATAGAGCAACGGCCTTCTAAGCCGTAGGTCGGAGGTTCGATTCCTCTCGAGCGTACCAATTATGTTGGTGAAAGTAGCTCAGCTGGCAGAGCTCCGGATTGTGGTTCCGGTTGTCGCGGGTTCGAGCCCCGTCTTTCACCCCACTTAATGTGCCTGTAGCTCAGTAGGATAGAGCAACGGACTTCGAATCCGTGTGTCGGAGGTTCGATTCCTCTCAGGCACGCCAAGCCACTAAAGGAGGCCATACTTTGTTTAAGAAAATTCTTATTGCGAATCGTGGAGAGATAGCTGTTAGAATTATCAGAGCTTGTCGTGAGCTAGGTGTTAAGACTGTTGCCGTTTATTCGGAGGTTGACAAGTCTTCGCTGCATGTTGAATTGGCTGATGAAGCTTTTTGCATCGGACCGGCGGCACCTCAACTAAGCTATCTCAACATCCCGGCTATTATTTCTGTTGCTGAGGTTACCGGAGCGGACGCGATTCATCCCGGGTATGGCTTTCTGGCAGAGAATGCAAAGTTTGCAGAAGTCTGTAGCGCGCATAAGATTAATTTCATCGGACCTACGGTAGAGAATATTCGTCTTATGGGCGAAAAAGCTACAGCGAGAGAAACAATGATAGCGGCTAAAGTTCCTGTCGTTCCGGGGTCAGACGGGATAGTCGATGGAATAGAGCCTGTTTTGGCATTAGCGCAGAAAACCGGATATCCAATAATTATCAAGGCTTCTGCCGGTGGCGGCGGAAAAGGAATGAGAGTAGCCCAGAATGATGAGGAAGCTCAAAAGTTCTTGGTTACTGCCCAGGCTGAAGCAAAGTCAGCATTCGGAAATGCTGATGTCTATGTAGAGAAATATTTGGTAGAACCACGGCATATTGAATTTCAAATCCTGGCAGATACTTATGGGAATGTGATTCACCTTGGTGAACGTGATTGTTCAATACAAAGGCGCCATCAGAAACTTATTGAAGAAGCTCCTTCTCCGGCATTAAACCCGGATCTTCGTCGAAGAATGGGAGAATCTGCTGTACTTGCAGCAAAAGCAGTAAATTATGTAGGTGCTGGCACAATTGAGTTCCTGTTGGACCATGATAATAATTATTATTTTATGGAAATGAACACGAGGATTCAGGTGGAACATTGCGTAACTGAGATGGTGACCGGTATCGATCTGATAAAAGAACAAATAAAGATCGCATCTGGAGATAAGCTTACTATTTCACAGGATGATGTTAAGATAAATGGGCATGCGATAGAGTTTAGAATTAATTGTGAAGATTTTTATAAAGGATTTATTCCTGTTCCTGGAACGATTAATTTGTTTTTGCCGCCAGGGGGGCCCGGTGTTCGCGTTGATACGCATATTTATCCGGGATATAAGGTTCCGTCCAACTACGATTCAATGTTAGCAAAACTGATTGTATGGGGTAGGACAAGAGCTGAAGCTATTGCTCGGGGAGAGCGTGCTTTAGATGAATTTATCATTGATGGGGTTCCTACTGTTATTCCTTTTCACCAAAAAGTGCTTGCTAACGCTTTTTATCGAAAAGGTGAAGTTTACACTGACTTCGTACCGCGAAGAATTTTAATTGATGAAGAAAAAATAGGTTAGAAATATATGGGAAAAAGAAATACTGCTCGAAGGCTGGCTATGCAATGCTTATATCAGCTTGAGATAAAACAAAATAATTTTGATGAAATACTTAATGATACCATTATTAGCGCTAATTATATCGAGGCTACGAAAGACTTTGCTCTGATACTTACTAAGGGGACCTACGAGAACTTAGGCAGTGTAGATGAAATAATAAAGAATAAGTCGAAAGACTGGAGCTTCGACAGAATAGCTAAGATTGATAAGAGTATTCTACGAGTAGCAATTCACGAAATGATCAATATGGATACCCCGGTTTCCGTTGTTATAAATGAAGCCATTGAAATGGCGAAAAAGTACAGTACAGAGGAATCTGTTAAGTTTATCAATGGGATATTAGGGAACATAAAACCAAACGGCGGAGAGAAACGTTAGTTAGGTCCCATTGTAAATAATTTGGTCATAGCCTAAATAAATTATAATGTAACAGGTTGTTCAAGATGTTTACAGGTATTATCGAGGAACTTGGTAGTATTAACAGAATAAGTAAAAAGGGTGATTTTTTTTCATTAGAGGTTAATGCCGTAAGTGTTCTCGAAGAAACCGATGTTGGCGATAGTATCTCAGTTAACGGCGTTTGCTTAACGGTTACCTCTCTCACCGAAAAGTCTTTTCATTGTGATGTTATGAGCGAGACTATCCACAGGTCCGTACTTCAACATTTGTATGTAGGGGCAAAAGTTAATCTTGAGCGGTCGCTTACTCTTCGTAGCCGGTTAGGCGGACATCTTGTTTCCGGGCATGTCGATGGAATAGGTGTTATATCTGTCATAGAATTTCGAGATAACAGCCAGCAGTTTACAATAAAAACAGCAAAAGATTTATTGCTTTTTATTGCACCAAAAGGATCTGTAGCCATTGATGGGATTAGCTTAACCGTGGTTGATGTGCAGGGTGATTCTTTTTCTGTTTCGATAATTCCCCATACAATCAAAAATACCACTCTCCATGACAAGAGACAGGGCGACAAAGTAAATATTGAGGTTGATTTGTTAGCTCGGTATGTAGTAAATTATATTGGAAATAATAATAGGAATCATATCAGTTGGGAAGATATAGCAAAGGTAGGATTTTAATGGTGAAAAACGTTTTTAATAATATACCTGATGCCATAAAAGATATCGCGAATGGCAAAATGTTGATCGTCGTCGATGATGAAGATCGTGAAAACGAAGGCGATTTGGTAATGGCTGCGCAGATGGTAACACCGGAAGCAATTAACTTTATGATAAGTAAAGCCAAAGGTCTGGTTTGCGTTCCGATAACACCTGAAAAAATGCAAAGGTTAAAAGTGCGGGAAATGGTGATCAACAACACCGAGTCTCAGAAAACTGCCTTCACCGTATCGGTTGATGCGTCGCCGGTTCATGGTGTTACTACCGGAATATCTCCGGCAGATAGAGCTAAAACTATCCAAATACTCGTTAATGAGAATTCTCTTCCGGAAGATCTTGTTTGTCCTGGTCATATTTTCCCGCTTCTTGCAAAACGGGGAGGCGTTCTTAAACGTGCCGGACATACTGAGGCGGCTGTCGACTTAGCTCGTTTTGCCGGTCTCATTGAAGCCGGAGTTATTTGTGAGATCATCAACGAAGACGGAACGATGGCACGACGGGATGCCTTGTTTGATTTTGCCAGGATGCATGATCTGAAAATTATCACTATTAAAGATTTAATACAATATCGGACCAGGACTGAGATATTTATAAAGAGAATGGCGAGTGCAAGTTTGCCCTCAGAATTCGGGAATTTTGTTATGATTGGGTATGAAAGTGCCTTAAGCAGCGATCACCATGTCGCAATCGTTAAAGGCGACATAAAAAACAAAAAGAACGTTCTTGTCCGGGTACACTCAGAATGTATGACCGGAGATATATTTGGTTCATATCGTTGTGATTGCGGAGTCCAGTTACACCATGCCCTTGATAAAATCGAAGAAGAAGGGCTCGGCGTTGTTGTCTATTTGCGTCAAGAGGGCAGGGGCATTGGTCTTATCAATAAGCTGAAAGCTTATGAACTCCAGGAATGTGGAAGAGATACTGTCGAGGCTAATGAAGACTTGGGTTTCTCTCCTGATTTACGCGACTATGGAATCGGTGCACAGATACTGGCTGATTTAGGGTTGTCGTCAATTCGATTAATGACCAATAACCCCAGAAAAATCGTTGGATTGGAAGGTTATGGGTTGGAAATAACGGAAGTCGTCCCGATAATAACAACTCCGAATGAGCACAATAAGCGGTACTTACAGACTAAGGCAGAGAAAATGGGACATTTATTGTAAATTATTGTTAATTATTATATAATTAATTTCTTGAGCAGGCCTTGTTAATAATCTGGGATATTTTTTGTTAAGGAATTTAATTTTTAGTTCCTCAATTTAATAATTATAGACGGAGAAAATAGATGCCTAAGGTATTTGAAGGACAATTATCTGCAACCGGGAAAAAATTTGCAGTTATAGTTGCCAGATTTAATTCTTTTATATCTCAGAAATTACTCGAAGGAACAGTAGATTGCCTATCACGCCATGGCGGTCAGGATGAAAATATCGAAATAATCTGGGTTCCTGGTGCTTTTGAAATACCTCTATTCGCTAAAAAGCTGGCTACAAAGAAAAAATATGATGCAATAATCTGTCTGGGAACTGTTATCAGAGGGAGCACTCCTCATTTTGATTATGTTGCGGCAGAAGTATCAAAAGGGGTAGCTCATGTATCCTTAACTGAAGACGTTCCTGTGATTTTTGGTGTGCTTACAACTGATACGATTGAGCAGGCAATAGAGCGTGCTGGTACAAAATCAGGTAATAAAGGCTGGGATGCAGCACTAGCCGCAATAGAATGTGTAGATCTTTCTTCACAAATTAAATAGTGATCTTCTGAAAGGGGAATATGGCCAATGGCTAGAGTCTTACTCGAAAATGTAACAAAAAAATTTGATGATAATATTGTGGTTCATAAGTCGAATTTGGAAGCAAAAGATAGGGAGTTTCTTGTTCTTGTCGGTCCTTCAGGTTGTGGAAAAACGACAACCCTCCGTATGATAGCAGGCCTTGAGGAGATAACTGAAGGGAGAATATATATCGGAGACAGAGACGTGACGAATGTTCACCCTAAAGATAGGGACATTGCCATGGTATTTCAGAACTACGCCTTATATCCTCATATGACAGTAAGAGAAAATATGGCATTTGGCCTTAAGTTGCGCAAAATAGCCAAGAAGGTAATTGATGAACGGGTTGCGGAAGCAAGTGGCATGTTAGGCCTCGAAAATTACCTTGAGAGAAAGCCAAAGCAATTATCCGGTGGACAGAGGCAGCGAGTTGCACTTGGAAGAGCTATCGTACGTCATCCTCAAGTGTTTTTAATGGATGAACCTCTCTCAAATCTTGATGCCAAGTTAAGGGTGCAGACGAGAGGCGACCTTAAAAAAATGCATGCTCGACTGGATAGCACGATTATTTATGTTACCCACGATCAGGTTGAAGCTATGACCTTAGGTAATCGAATTGTTATTATGAAAGACGGAGTTATTCAGCAAGTTGACCAACCTATATCTATTTATGACAATCCTAGGAATATCTTTGTTGGTGGTTTTATCGGGTCTCCCTCAATGAACTTTATAAATGGAATGTTAGTTAAAGAAAAAGATATTTTTATATTTGATACCGGAGCCGTCCGATTCAATTTAAATGGACTTGGGCTTGATGATAAATTACAAGAAACTATTGGCAAAGATGTCGTACTTGGCGTGCGTCCGGAAGATATCTATGACGAGAATACTGCAAAAAGCCTTAATTTTACCGGGAGTGAACACCAGGTTGAGGTAGAATTTTCTGAATTGTTGGGCGCTGAAACGTATCTTCATATTTGTCTGGGAAAAGAGCAGATGGTTGTTAAAGTTGATCCCCATATCTGTCCGCAAATCGGTGAAAAAGTAAACGTTGTAATGAACCTTAAAAAAATGCATCTTTTTGATAAAGTCAGCAGTGAAGTAATTATATAATAATAAATGAAATGAGTTTTTAGATTATAACCCCGCGCGAAACGCGGGGTTTTTTTGTGTGCGCCCAGCATGGGCGCTTTCTAGTCGGTGAAAGTCCGATATGGGGGTTGATAGTGCCAACCATTAGCTCAAGACAAGGGTGTCCATCGTGAGGTGG